>DATAPS010000001.1:0-8233 GCA_036265085.1 Acetobacteraceae bacterium
TCCCGCGGTCCCGGAGCCCTGGCAACCCCGCGATAATGGCACAGCTCAGAGACCGCGCTCGCGCTTGATGCGGTCCCAGGCGGCATTGATGCGCGCGACCTTGTCGGAGGCTCGCGCTACGAACTCCTGCGGCACCCCACGAGCGGCAAGCGTGTCGGGGTGGTTCTCGCGCATGAGCCGCTTCCACGTGGTGCGCAGCTCCTCATCGCTGGCTTTGCGGGTGAGGCCGAGCACAAGATAGGGATCGCCCTGGTCGACGGTGCCGGGCGGGGACCGCGGTCGGTCGCCCCTGGCGCGCTCCCAGGCGGCCTGCTCCAGCCCGAACCCGGTCGCGACACGCGAGAGGAATTCTTCCTCCCGCCGGTTCAGCGGCTTGTCGGCGCGCGCGATGGCGAACAGCGCGAGCAGCACATCCTCGAGCATGCCGCGGTTGTCGGCAAACACGTCCCCGAGCTGGTCGGCGTAGCCGGCGAACTCGTCGGGGCTGTCGCGCGCCTGATCGAACAACCTTCCGATGTCTCGCGCGGACTCCGGGGGAATGCGGAAGCTGCGCTTGAAGGCGTCGATCTCCGAGCGCACGACCGGCCCATCGACCTTGGCGAGCTTCGCCGCGAGCACCACCACGGCGACTGCGAAAAACTGCTCCCGCCCGCCGAACATCGCAGCGATGCGCGCGGGCCCGAAGAAGCTCGCGCCGGGGAACCCGAAGCGCAACTGCCCACCCTGCCCGAGCGTGCCGCTCTCCGCCGCATGGCCGAGGGCCGCGCCCATGATCGCTCCGAACGGACCGCCGAGTGCGAACCCGGCCACCCCGCCGATGATCTTTCCCCAATATGACATGATGTCTTCTAACACGCGCGGGTTGACGAGGCCAAAACGCCGGTCGCAGTTTCGCGCCGACGGAGACCCCGATATGGATGATCTCGCGCGAATTCACGGCACCCCGGCAGATATCCGGGCACGGGCACGGAACGGGCTGCTGACCGGGAACACCGCGGCGCTTGCCTCGGGCTACGTGCAGGCGAACATCGCGATCGTTCGCCGGGCGCACGCGGACGCCTTCGCCGATTATTGTTTGGCCAACGCCCGCGCCTGTCCTCTGCTCACGAGGTCGGAACCGGGCGATCCCACACTACCGGCGCTCGGCGACGGCATCGACATCCGGCATGACCTGCCGCGCTATCGCGTCTACCGCGACGGCACCCCAACGGAAGCTTTTCACATCGCCGATGTCTGGCGCGACGATTTCGTGACGTTCGCGATCGGGTGCTCATTCACCTTCGACAACGCGCTGCTCGCCGAAGGCGTGCCGCTTCGTCACGTGGCGCTCGGCCGCAACATCGCCATGTATCGGACCGACCGAGACACGGTTGCGGTCGGTCGCTTCGGCGGCAAGCTCGTCGTCTCCATGCGCCCGTTCGCGCGGCAGGACGCGGCACGGGCTGTCGCGATCTCGGCGGCCTTCGACGATCAGCACGGCGCTCCGGTGCATTGTGGCGATCCCGCCGCGCTCGGCATCGCGGATCTGCAACGGACGGATTACGGCGATCCGGTGCCGGTCGACCCAGATGACGTCACGTTGTTCTGGGCCTGCGGCGTGACCAGCCAGACCGCATTGCAGGCGGCGGGGCTACCGTTGTTCATCTCGCATGCGCCCGGATCGATGCTGGTGACCGATCGCCGGCACGGCGCCGCCGGCTGAGGCATCCGCCGCCGATCATGGGAGCCAACGCCCGACGTTAGCTCAAGACGACCGCTTCGACCGGCTCGATCGCCGGACTCATCCGATTCCACGCATCGAGCGCGGCGATCTTGTAGGCTTCTGCGAGCGTCGGATAGTTGAACGTGTTCTCGATGAAGTAATCGAGCGTGCCCTTCAGGTTCAGTACTGCCTGGCCGATATGCACGAGTTCGGTCGCGCCCTCACCGACGATGTGGACGCCGAGCAACCTGCGCGTATCCAGCGAGAAGATCATCTTCAGCATCCCGGCCGAGAGCCCCATGATGTGTCCGCGTGACGTCTCGCGGAACCGCGCAACGCCACACTCGTAGGGGATGTCGCGCTGGCGGACCTCCTCCTCCGTCATCCCGACGGTCGAGATCTCCGGCACTGCGTAGATGCCATAGGGAAAGAACTCGGGCGCGGGCGGCAGCGCGATGCCGACGGCGTGGCATGCGGCGATGCGGCCCTGCTCCATCGAGGTCGAGGCGAGGCTCGGGAAGCCGATCGTGTCGCCGCCGGCGTAAATGTGCGGCACCTTGGTCTGAAATGTTTGCGGATCGACCTTCAGCCGCCCGCGATCGTCGGCGGTGAGGCCGCAGGCGGCGAGATTCAGCGCGTCGGTCGCCCCGACCCGGCCCGCAGTATAAAGTAGCATCTCAGACCGGATACGCCTCCCGCTCGCCAGCACGGTCACGGGCGTCCCGCGCTCGATCTCGATATGCTCGACCTCGGAACCGCAGCGGATCGTCATGCCGCGGTCTCGGAGCTGGTGGACGAAGTCCTCGATCAGCTCGTGGTCGATGAACTCGAGGAAGCTCGGGCGTGATTCCACCAGCGAGACGGGGACGTCGAGCGCGCTGAAGATCGTTGCGTATTCGACCCCGATCACGCCCGCGCCAACCACCGTCAGGCTGCGCGGCAGGCGGGGGATCTCGATGATTTCGTCGCTGTCCAGAACGCTGTGTCCATCGAACGGCACATGCGCGGGGCGGAACGGGCGCGTACCGACCGCAATGAGGATCTTCTCGCCCTCGAAAACGTGCGCGCCGTTCTGCTCGGTCATGACCTCGATCGCGTGCGGGCCGATGAAGCGCGCCATACCCATCAGGTGCGTGACGCCGTTACGGGCGAATTGGTGCTCGAGCACGTCGACCTCGTGATCGAGCGTCATGTGGAGGCGCGCCATCAAGTCGCGAGCCTCGATGTCCTTCTTCACCCTGTAGGCCCGGCCGTAGAACCCGCGCTCGCGCCAGCCGCTCAGGTTGAGCACCGTTTCGCGGAGCGTCTTCGATGGGATCGTGCCCGTGTGGACCGAGACGCCGCCGACCCGCCGCCCTTTCTCGACGACGAGGACCGATCGGCCCGCCTTCGCGGCCTGGATGGCTGCCCGCCGCCCTGCTGGGCCGCTGCCGATGGTGATGAAGTCGTATTTCGTCTGCAACATCGCGCTCGGCCCAATGCGGAAATGGTCAGCAGCCCGCAGCTTGTTCCCCGCGAGCACCCGGCTCGCAAATGAATCGTGCAAGGCGCCGGCCAGGATCGTCGCCGAGCGAGGCAAAGGGAAGGTGAAGGCGGCTGCCGCAGTGCGTGGATTCTCCCCTGGAACCGCGGCAAAGCACAAGGCGTTCATCGTCAATGGGCGAGCCGACCATGAGAAAGCGAGGACCCAAGATCTTCGGTGGCGTCGGTATTGGCCTGGTGGTCATCGTAGCCGCCGTGATTGCGCTCTGGGATTGGGATTGGTTCATCCCAATCGTGGACGCCCGCGCCTCCAGCCTGCTCGGCCGGCAGGTCACGATCCAGCATCTCCACGTCCATCTGGCCCGGCGCCCTCTCATCACCGCCGACAACGTCACCATCGCCAACCCCGATGGCTTCACCGCCCAGGACTTCGCGACCGCCGGCAAGCTCCAGATCCAGCTCGACATTCCGTCCTATATCGACCACCGACAGATCGTGATCCCGCTCATTGCGATCGACCAACCCAAGGTCGAGCTTCAGCAACTCGAGGATGGCAAGAACAACTGGTTGTTCCCCGCTCTGCAGGGCGGGCCCCAGTCCGACAGCTCGACGTCATCCCCGACCGAGATCGGCGATCTGCGCATCAGCGGCGGCCAAATCCACGCGGTCGTCCCGAAAATGCGCTCCGACTTCACGATCGCCGTCGCGACCCGGGAGGCGGAGCAAGGAAAACCCGCACAGCTCATCGCCCACGCCGAGGGGAAGTATTCCGGCCAGCCGATCACCGGGCAGTTTGCCGGCGGCGCCCTGCTCTCGTTGCGTGATGGTAAGAACCCTTATCCGATCGACCTGCAGCTCGCGAACGGACCGACGAAGGTCTCGCTGGTCGGCACTGTGCAGAATCCGCTGTCCTTCGCCGGCGCGGCGGTGAAACTGAAGCTCAGCGGGCCTGACATGGCCCGGCTCTACCCGTTGACGGGGGTACCGATCCCGCAGACGCCACCCTACGACGTCACGGGCAATCTCGACTACACCAGGCAGGGCATCACCTTTCGCGACTTCGCCGGACGGGTCGGCAATTCCGACCTGGAGGGCAACATCGCAGTCGACCCTTCCGGCGCCCGTCCGCACGTCACGGCCGACCTGCATTCGCGCAGCGTCGATCTTGCCGATCTCGGCGGCATCATCGGGTCGACCCCCGGCCGCACGACGACGCCGGGCCAGACCCCGGCCCAGCGGGCCGAGGTCGCGCGCGCGGAGGCGAGCCCGAAGCTGCTTCCCAACGTGCCGCTCAACCTGCCGAAGCTGCAGGCCGCGGACGTCGATCTCAAGTACAACGCCGCCGGAATCAAGGGGCGCTCGATCCCCTTCGACAGCCTCGCGATGGACGTGACGATCAAGGACGGCAACGTGTCCTTCCACCCCGTGCGCTTCGGCATTGGCCCCGGTGACATCGCGGGCAGGATCGATCTTGCCAACACAGGGAAGGCGGTGCGGGCGAAAGCGGACATCGATTTCCGGCAAATCGAGTTGCGTCGTCTGATGGCGTCCGCCACCAAGGACTTCGGCGGCTCGGGCGTCCTCGGCGGACATGCCGCGATCGTGGGGACCGGCGATTCGCTCGCGACCTTGCTCGGCGACGGCAACGGCGAGCTGCGGCTTATCATGATGAACGGCGGCAGTATCAGCGCCCTGCTGGTCGACCTCTCGGGCCTGCAGTTCGGCAACGCTCTGCTCTCTGCGCTGGGAATCCCGACGCGCGCGACCATCGCGTGCTTCGTGACCGACTTTGGGCTGGAGCGCGGCACCGCCACGGCTCGGACCATGGTGCTCGACACGTCCGAGCACGTCGTGACCGGACGCGGGTCGATCAATCTGCGGACCGAAGATCTCGACATGCATCTCAAAACGCAGGCGAAGCACTTCAGCATCGGCTCACTGCCGACCTCGATCGGAATCACCGGAACATTCAAGAGTCCGACGATCGGCGTCGATCCCGGCGAGATCGCCGCCCGCGCCGGCGCAGCAGCGGGCCTCGGAATCGTTCTTACTCCACTGGCTGCGCTGCTGCCGACCATCCAGTTCGGGGTCGGCGATGAAAACAAGTGCTCGGGCCTGACCCGCTCGGCGGAGGCCCGGCCCGCCCCGGCCCCGGCGGAACGACGCCGCTGATTCTTGCCTCTCCGCCCGCTCGGCCCTAAGCCGCGAGGCGAAGGAGCGGTGGATGGCGCGTTGGCAGTTCTGGATCGATCGCGGCGGCACGTTCACCGACATCGTCGCCCGCACCCCCGACGGCACGCTCTCCAGCCATAAGCTCCTGAGCGAGAACCCCGAGCGCTATGGCGACGCCGCCATCGCCGGCATCAAGACGGTCCTCGGCGTCGCGCTCGACCAGCCGATCCCGCCGGGGCTGATCGATGCGGTGAAGATGGGCACGACGGTCGCCACCAATGCGCTGCTGGAGCGCAAGGGCGACCGCGTGCTGCTGCTGGTCAATCGCGGCTTCCGGGATGCGTTGCGGATAGGCAACCAGGCGCGGCCGCGGCTCTTCGATCTCAACGTCATTCTGCCGTCGATGCTCTACGAGCGCATCATCGAGATCCCGGGCCGCGTCGGCGTGGATGGCAGGGAGATCGAGCCGCTCGACGAAGCGGCAGCGTGCACGGCGCTTGCGGAGGCGCGGAACGATGACATCTCCGCGGTCGCGATCGTGCTGATGCATGCATGGAAATATCCGGCGCACGAGCAGCGCCTGGCCGCGCTGGCGCGCGAGGCCGGCTTCGCGCAGGTCTCCGCGAGCCACGCCGTAAGCCCACTGCTGCGGCTGGTCCCACGCGGCGATACGACCGTGGTGGACGCCTATCTCTCGCCCATCCTGCGCCGCTATGTCGATCAGGTAGCGGGCGAGCTCGAAGACGTGCGGCTGTTCTTCATGCAATCGAACGGCGGCTTGGCGGAAGCGCACCATTTCCAGGGCAAGGACGCGATCCTGTCCGGCCCCGCCGGCGGCATCGTCGGCGCGGCGAGAACGGCGGAAGAGGCGGGGATCGACCGCATTATCGGCTTCGACATGGGTGGCACGTCGACCGACGTCGCACTCTACGCTGGCGCGTTCGAGCGCGCGTTCGAGACCGAGATCGCGGGCGTCCGGATGCGCGCACCGATGATGGCGATCAACACCGTCGCGGCGGGCGGCGGCTCGATCCTGCATTTCGACGGCAGCCGGTTCCGCGTCGGCCCCGACAGCGCCGGCGCCAATCCGGGACCGGCCTGCTATCGCCGCGGCGGTCCGCTCACTGTCACCGACGCGAATGTGATGGTCGGCAAGATCCAGTCCGCGCATTTCCCGGCAATCTTCGGCCCCCACGGTGACGCGCCGCTCAATGCGGAGATCGTGCGCGAGAAGTTCGCAGCGCTGGCCGACGAGATCGCCCGAGCGACCGGCGAGGCGCGGCGTGATCCGCGCGAGGTCGCGGAAGGATTCCTGCGCATCGCGGTGGCCAACATGGCGAACGCCATCAAGCAGGTCTCGGTGCAAAAGGGCCACGACGCCACGCGGTTCGCGCTGCAATGCTTCGGCGGCGCGGGTGGACAGCACGCGTGCCTGGTGGCCGACGAACTCGGCATGGAGACGGTGTTCGTCCACCCCTACGCCGGCGTGCTCTCCGCCTACGGCATGGGCGTCGCCGATCAGACCGTGATGCGCGAGCAGGCGGTGGAGACCGAGCTGTCCGACACGGCGATGCCGGGGTTCGAGAGGCTCGCCGACCGGCTTACCATGGACGCCTTCGCGCAGTTGCGCGCTCAGGGCGCCGACGAGTGCGGTCTGAGCGCCGCGCGCCGGCTGCATCTGCGCTACGCCGGCACCGAAGCGAGCCTGATCGTCGATCTCGCCGATATCGCGGTGGTGCGGGCGGCGTTCACCGACGCGCACCGTGCCCGATTCGGGTTCGCAACCCCGGAACGTCCCGTGGTCGTTGAAGCCGTGGCGGTCGAAGCAACGGCGGCGGGCGAACCGATCGTCGAAGCCCGCATCGCCGCGCGCACCAGCGGCGCGCCGTCCCCGATCGACACTGTGGCGATGTGGAGCGGAGGGGTGGCCCACGGCACGCCGGTGTTCGAGCGGACAGCGCTGCACGGCGGCGACGCGATCGACGGTCCTGCGCTGATCTGCGAGGCGAACGCGACGACGATCGTGGAGCCGGGCTGGCGCGCCGAAGTGACGGATCGCGATCACCTCCTGCTTCGCCGCGCCCGCCCGCGCGAGCCCCGGTTCGCGCAAGGCACGGATCGCGCCGATCCGGTGATGCTGGAGCTGTTCAACAACCTGTTCATGAGCGTCGCCGAACAGACGGGCGCCGTGCTGCAGAACACCTCGATGAGCGTCAACATCAAGGAGCGCCTCGACTTCAGCTGTGCAATCTTCGATGCACAGGGGCGTCTTGTCGCGAACGCGCCGCACATCCCGGTGCATCTTGGCGCAATGGGAGAGAGCGTCCGGACAGTGCTGAAGCGCCGCGGCGAGACGCTGCGGCCCGGCGATGTCGTCGCGCTCAACAACCCGTTCAACGGCGGCACGCATCTTCCCGACGTCACCGTCATCACGCCGGTGTTCGATCCCGCCGGACGCGAGATCCTGTTCTTCGTCGGCAGCCGCGGCCATCATGCCGATATCGGCGGCATCACACCCGGCTCGACGCCGCCGGAATCGAGGACGCTAGAGGAGGAGGGCGTCGTGATCGACGACTTCCTGCTCGTCGATGCCGGCGCATTCCGCGAGACCGAGTTCCGCGCGCTGCTCGCGGGTGCGCGCTATCCCGCGCGCAGTCCGGACGTGAACGTCGCCGACATCAAGGCTCAGGTCGCGGCCAATCAGAAAGGCGTGCAGGAGCTGCAGCGCGTCGTCGCACAATACGGCTGGGATGTCGTGCGCGCCTACATGAAGCACGTCATGGACAACGCCGAGGAGAGCGTGCACCGCGTGGTCGAGCGTCTCGGCGACGGCAGCTTCGACTACACGATGGACAACGGCAAGCCGCTGCGGGTGAA
>DATAPS010000002.1:0-11778 GCA_036265085.1 Acetobacteraceae bacterium
AAGTTTCGCTCCGAGACCGGTCAGCCTAATCCCCAATCGCCGTGCGAATCACCCCATAACCGCGCGCGGTGCGAAAATTCCCGGCGACACGCGCGTGCCTCGTGCTTGTGCCCGCGCAGGCGTTGCTGCCATCCAGAGCACCAAGGCGTGGGTCGGCGCCACTGTTTCGTCGACGATCCGTACTGCCGAGTGACGTCGTGCCCGGTGTGATCAATCCAGGCTCCCCCGCGGCCGCTTCGCGTCAACCACATCACAAAGTCGTGGGTTCGCATCGCGCCGTCAAATTGCCAGCCCAGCGCTAGCCACTGACTTTCGCGAAGTTCCGGTACGAGGTCCAAGCTATTGAAATTGGCGGACCCGACACGATTCGAACGTGCGACCTTCGCCTTCGGAGGGCGACGCTCTATCCAGCTGAGCTACGGGTCCCGCTGGCACACGCCATAGCGCGAAACCGCGACGGGCGGAAGTCCGAGGTCAGGCCTGGGCGGAGAGCCAGGCGAGCGCGGCGCGGTCCGCGCCCGACGGAAGCGGCGATCGGGGTGAGCGGATCCAGGAGATGATGTCGCCGATTGGTCTGAAGCGCTCGAGATCGCGCAACAGCAGGTGGTAGTCGTCGGGATAGTAGGCGAGGAACTCGCCGCCCGGCCGGTCGATGTCGGGCAACTGCCGCCAGGTCGCCAAGGTAGCCTCGGGCGGCACCAGTTCGTCCTTGCCCCCGTAGATGAACAACCCCGGCGCCCTAAACGTTCGCGCCGATGCCAGCGCGGCGTCCATCAGGTCGACGAGGCCCTTGAGCGTATCGATCCGCGTCTCGTGGATCGTCAGCGGGTCGCGCGAGAGGGCGACCAGAGCCGCATGGTTGTCGCTCGCGGTTACGCGCACGCCGGGAGGGCCGCTTGCGCTCAGACCCGGCACGAGATTGTAGGCGAGCCACAGGCTGCTGCGGAGGAACACGTTCATCCGCGCGCGGCCCCAGACGGCCGGCGCGATCAGCACATAGCGGGCGCGTGGCGGGGGATCGGGCGCGGTTGCGAGGCACATCGCGACCGCGCCGCCCATGCTCTCGCCCATGATGATCAACTTCGCGCCCGGGTGGCGTGCGCGGATCAGCGCCGACATCGCCCGCGCGTCGTCGACGAGCGCCTCGACCCCCGGCCAGTATCCGCGTCCGGGCGAGTTGCCGAAGCCGCGCTGGTCGGGCGCATAGAGCGCGATGCCGGAGGCGGCGAAGCTGGGCGCCGGGATCTCCCAGGCGTTTCGGCTGTCGTTGAAGCCGTGCAGCGCGAGAACGATCGTGTCCGGCTGGGTGGTCGGCAGCCAGGCGCGGTAGTTCAGCGCCACGCCGTCCGGCATGAAGAACGTGCCGGACTCGATGTGGGCCGGCCCGACCGGCGGGCCGGGCGAGATCGAGACTTCCGCGCATCGCGTGAGCGACGCGGCGGCGAGGGCGAGCGGGAGAAAGCGGCGGCGGCTGAGCTGAGGTGTTGTCGACATTGAAACCACGGAGCCGATGGCTATCATGCATCTGCCGCCCCGATTCAACCACTACAGCGGCAGATCCGGAAAACATCTGGCAAGGACCCCGTCCGCGGGACACGACTCATGGCCGATCGCGCCTCGCAGACCTCGCTCGGCTCGCCCGAGATCATCTCCACCGACAGCCCGGTGGTCGCCTGCGACGGCGGCGACGGGCCGCTCGGGCACCCCCGCGTGTTCCTCCGCATCGTCGGCGAGAGCGTGGTCTGCCCATATTGCTCGCGGACCTACGTCCTGACCGAGGGAGCGCATCACGGACACGATCACTGACGCTGCGGCCCCGCCGCCCGCCGTCGCCGAAACCGGGCCGATCCACCTCGTTCTGGTGGACGGATCGGGGTTCATCTTCCGCGCCTTCCACGCGCTGCCGCCGATGACGCGGCCGGACGGGACGCCGGTGAACGCGGTGTTCGGTTTCACCAACATGCTCGCGAAGCTGATGAAGGATCACGTCGGCACGCATCTCGCCGTGATCTTCGACGCGGGCCGGGCGACCTTCCGCAACCGGGTGTTCGACCAATACAAGGCCAACCGCGCGGAGCCGCCGTCCGAGCTGATCCCGCAATTCCAGCTGGTCCGCGATGCGACCGAGGCCTTCGGGGTGCCGGCGATCGAGCTGGCCGATTGGGAGGCCGACGACCTGATCGCCTCCTACGCGCGCCATGTCTGCGGGAGCGGCGGGCGGACGACCATCGTCAGCTCCGACAAGGACCTGATGCAGCTGATCCGGCCGGGCGTGGACATGCTCGACCCGATCAAGCAGAAGCCGATCGGCGTCGCCGAGGTGGTGGAAAAATTCGGGGTGACGCCGGACAAGCTGATCGAGGTGCAGGCCCTGATGGGCGACTCGGTCGACAACGTGCCGGGGGTACCTGGTATCGGACCGAAGAACGCCGCTCAGCTCATCACCGAATACGGGGATCTCGAGACGGTGCTGCGCGAGGCGCCGGCGATGAAGCCGTCGAAGCGGCGCGAGATGCTGATCACCCACGCCGAGGCGGCGCGCATCTCCCGCCAGCTCGTCACGCTGCGCGACGACGCGCCGATGCCGATGCCGCTCGACGAGCTGCGCTGGCGCGAGCCCGACGGCCCCAAGCTCGGCGAGTGGCTGAAGCGGATGGGCTTCCGCAGCACGGCGCAACGGCTCGGCCTCGATGGGAGCGGGCCGAGCGCCGGGCCGGCGCCGGTGGCCGCTCTGACGGGCGGACAAGGGGCGCTCTCGTTCGATGCGCCCTCGCCTGCCCCGGTGCCTGCCGCCGCCGGGCCGGCGGCGGGGTTCGGGCCGTATGTAACGGTCACGACGATCGATCCCTTGCAGGCGTGGATCGCCGAGGCGACCGCGGCCGGTGTGGTCGCAGTCGACACCACGACCGATGGGCTCGATGCGACGCGGGCAAGTCTGGTGGGCGTTGCGATCGCGACGGCGCCGGGCCGGGCCTGTTATGTGCCGCTCGCACACGCGAACCTGGCCGAGCAGGTGCCGGTCGAGCTGGCACTCGCCGCCCTCGCGCCGCTGCTGCGGGACCGGGCGGTGCTGAAGGTTTTCTCGGATGCGAAGTTCCACGTCGCGGTGCTCGCCCAAGCGGGGGCGCCGGTCGCCGAGCCGATCGACGACGTGGTGATGATCTCCTACGCGCAGGAGGCCGGGGCGCACGGGCACGGGACGGAGGAGCTGTCGCAGCTGCATCTCGGGCACACGCCGGCGACCCTCGACAGCGTCACGGGGACCGGGCGCAACCGGGCGCCGATCGGCCAGACGCCGATCGAGGCGACGACGCATTACGCGGCGGAGCAAGCCGATGTCGCGCTGCGGCTGTGGCACGCGCTGCGGCCGCGGCTGCGGACCAACAAGGCGCTGGCGCTCTACGAGCAGGTGGAGCGGCGACTGATCGCGGTGCTGATGGACATGGAACGCGCCGGCATCCGCGTCGACGCCGACGAGCTGCGGCGCATGTCGGAGGATTTCTCCGTCCGCATGGCGGCAATGGAGACGGAGATCCACGGGCTCGCGGGCGAGACGTTCAACCTCGGCAGCCCGAAGCAGCTCGGCGAGATCCTGTTCGAGCGGATGGGCCTCGCCGGCGGGCGGCGGATGAAGACCGGGGCTTACGGGACCGATTCCAGCGTGCTCCAGGCGCTCGCCGAACAGGGGCACGACCTGCCGGCGCGCATCCTGGACTGGCGGCAGATCTCGAAGCTGAAATCGACCTACGCCGACGCGCTGGTCGAGCAGATCAATCCCGAGACGGGGCGGGTCCACACGAATTTCGCGATGGCGGTCGCGAGTACCGGGCGGCTCTCCTCGAACGATCCGAATCTGCAGAACATCCCGATCCGCACCGAGGAGGGCAGCCGTATCCGCCGCGCCTTCGTGGCCGAGCCCGGGCATCTGCTGGTCAGCGCGGACTACTCGCAGATCGAGCTGCGGCTGCTCGCGCATGTCGCCGACATTCCGCAGCTGCGGGAAAGCTTCATCCGCGGCGAGGACATCCATGCCCGCACGGCGAGCGAGGTGTTCGGCGTGCCGATGGCGGGGATGGACGCGATGACGCGGCGGCGGGCGAAGGCGATCAATTTCGGCATCATCTACGGCATCTCCGCCTTCGGCCTCGGCCGCCAGCTGCAGATCCCGCCCGGTGAGGCGCGCGCCTATATCGACGCCTATTTCGCGCGCTATCCCGGCATCCGCGGCTACATGGAGCGCACGCGCGAGGAGGCGCGGATCAACGGCTACGTGCTGACGCCGTTTGGGCGGCGCTGCTGGGTGCCCGGGATCGCCGATCGGAATCCGGCGCGGCGCGGCTATGCCGAGCGGCAGGCGATCAACGCGCCGCTGCAGGGCGGCGCGGCGGACGTCATCAAGCGCGCGATGGTGCGGCTGCCGGCGGCGCTGCGCGAGGCGGGGCTGACCGCGCGGCTGCTGCTGCAGGTGCATGACGAGCTGCTGTTCGAGGCGCCGGAGGCGGAAGCCGAACGCACCGCGGAGGTGGCGCGTGCCGTGATGGAGGCGGCGGCGGATCTCGCGGTGCCGCTGGTGGTCGAGACCGGGCGCGGCCGGAATTGGGCCGAGGCGCACTGAGCAGGCGCTGGTGGACACACGGTATCGGGGCGACCTCGTCACCACGGCCGGCCGGCGGAACGCTTGGCTGGACGCGCTGTTCATCGACCACGCGATCTTCCGGCTCGCCTGGGCGAACTTCGCGGTGGTGGTCCCCGGACGGTTCTACCGCAGCAACCACCCGACGCCGGGGCGGATGGCGCTCGACGCAAGACGACACGGGATCCGCACGATCCTGAACCTGCGCGGCCAGTGCGGGAACGGGGCGGACGCGCTCTCCCGCGAGGCGGCGCAACGGCTGCGGCTGCATTTCGTCGACATACCGCTGCAGAGCAGCCGCGCGCCGCCGCGCGAGCGGGTGCTGGAGCTGATTGCCGCGCTCCGCACTTCGCCCGAGCCGATCCTGGCGCATTGCAAATCGGGTGCGGATCGTGCGGGGTTCGCCGCGGGGGTGTTTCTCCTGCTCAACGGGGGGAGCGCGGCGGGCGCGCTGCGGCAGCTCTCGCGGCGCCACGGGCATTTCCGGGGATCGCGAACGGGGATTCTCGATGTGTTTTTCGAGCGCTTTGCCGCCGAGGGCGAGGGGATCCCGTTCGAGACTTGGGTGGAGGCGCACTACGATCCGGCGCTGCTGCGGCACGATCTGCCGAGCCATCCGCTTGCGCGAATCGTCAACGACTACGTGTTGCGGCGGGAGTGAGGCGGGCGAGAGGGGAGGACGCGAGTCGTCGCGCCCCTCCGCGCGGGGCGGGGAGAGGGGGCTGGACGAGGGGCGGGGCCGAGCGACCGCGCGCCGGGGCAGCTCACTCCAGCAGCGGTTGCCCGTAGCGGGTGAGATAGAAGCGGAACGGCGCTTTCCGACTCGGCGGAAGCGGCGGCCACGCCGGCGGCGGCAGGCCGGCGGCGTGGGCTGCCTTCTCGGCTTCCACCATCCTCGCATGGGCAGCCCAGTCGACGGTGACGATGTCGGCTTGCGAGGGCAGCCGTAGCAGATCGGGGATCTCGTGGGTGCCGAGCATGCGGCAGAGCGGGCGCAGGATGCGGCCCACGCGGCGCGGCTCCGCGGCGATCATCGCCTGCATGTCGGGGCGTTCCAGCAGGCGCTGGAAGTCCCCGATGTAGCCCGTGCAGGCGATGCCCATCACCCAGCCCCAGCATTCCCGCACGCCGCATTCGGCGAGAAGGTTCGGCCGCGGCTTCGCCGCCGCAGCCGAGGGCTTGCGCTTCCGCGCCGTGCCCCGCTCCGGCAGCTTGGGCAGCGTGCCGGCCTCGATGCCTTCAAGGAGGGCGAGGAAGCGGCGGCGGAGCTTGTCGAGCCGCGCGCCGATCAGGTTGATCAGCGCGACCGGGACGGCGGGGCCGAGGAAAGCGTGCGCCCGAAGCCGGTTACCGAGCCCGCACGCGACGAAATGGATGATCCTGATGAAGCATTCGGCGAGGGGGAGGGGGGCGGCTGTGTCCATGGGGATATTAAAGAACAAACCGGGTATATGGGCGAGGGTTTTGTCTGTTCCGCGGCGGTCAATCGACGTTATTCCGGTGTGACGAATGCGTCGAAGGCACTTTCGCCATCTGTTGATGTGGATCAAGGCGCGGAAAGACCGCCGGACGACACGGAAGCCGCGGCGACCGGCACATGCCGATCGTCGCCTATGGCGCCATCTCGCCTATGGCGCCATCGTCGGCATCGTGTCGCATGGCGACTTCACCGGCCTCGAGGGCGCGCGGTTGGACGACGAAACCGGGTTCCGGGAAATTCTCTGAGGCGCTGCGCGTGGCGGATGGCGGCGGGGTGCGGGGGTCCTATTCGGCGGCCTCCGCCAGCGCCGCGATCATCCCCGTCGGAATTCCGTCGATCGTCTCGGCGTTCGCGTCCCGCCAGTAGGCGCGGATGCCGTCCTCGCCCTTGCGGCGCGCCCAGCTCTTCAGCGTCTCCCGGTCCTCCTGGAACGCCATGAGCGGGACCGAGAAGCCGCAGGAGGTCTGCACGCTCTCGACATCCAAGGCGATGATCTGCCGCGCGCCCGGGGGTTCGTCGCCACCGTAGGCGGAGCCCAGCAGCGCGGCATAGGCCTCGGTGGCGCGCGGCAGCACCCGTCCGCGCCCATACAGGCGAAGGATCATCGGCGCGCCCTCGAAGGCGCAGAACATGATCGTCAGGCGGCCGTCCGCGCGGACATGAGCGGCGGTTTCGTTGCCGCTGCCGGTCTGATCGAGGTAGACGACCTCGTGTTCGCTCAGCACGCGGAGGCAGTCCGAGCCCTTTGGGGAGAGGTTGATCCGAGAGTCTGCGGTCGCGCTCGCGGTGAAGAACACGTGCTGGCGGCGGATGAAGTCCTGGATGGCGGGAGGGATGTGATCGAGCTGCTTTGCCATGGCGGGGTGGTCCGGGGGTTGGAGCGGCGGGGGTGTGTTGGTGGAATGCGAAGAGCAGTCCACCCTACGCCTGCTGATCCAGCCTCAAGGACATGACATCCGGCTGATGCCGCCCCCCAAATATGTGTTCCCGAGGATGCGCCAGCGCACGAACCCCTGGGCGCCTGCGCCTGACCAGAGATCGCCCCCCGCCGCGAACGGCGCGGGGCCGAACCGGCGAGAAGCAGATTACGGCAGCTGCTTCTTGACGTCCTGGGCTCCATTCGTGACGGCGCGACCGGTGGCGGAAACATCCTGGCCGACGCCAGCGGTGGTGTTGCATGCGGAGAGTAGGGCGGCCGAGCCGATCAAGGTGAGGACGGCCAGCGCCGCTGCGATGATCCGAGACATTCTGTCTAATCCTGCTACGGACGGCGGGGGACTTGCGCGGCCGCCCGAGTCGGTAAGTGATACCGGATTAGGCGCCGGACACATAGGGAAATAGACGGCCATCGCTCCTGATCTCGGGGGATCGCGTGATCCGCGGTGTCCCGCACGCGACGCACGGGGAACGCGCGCCGATCGTCACTGATAGGAAAATGAGCATCCAGCCAACGTTCGCGTTGCCGACCCTGCACGTCCGGCGACGCGATATGCGGTCCGATGCGTCGACGCGGCACAGCTCTCGACCCGGCACAAATCTGGCGTGGCCCTCCGGTTTCCCCCGCGACTCCAGGCTGCGGCGCGACAAGCCGGCGGAAGCCGACCGGCGGGAGATGTTGATTCGGCAGGTCGAGGACGCACGGCCGAAAAACGGTCGAGATATTACCGAACCCTGCTCGAATCCCCGCTCTTGATCGGTGCCCCATACTGAGGCACAGAGATCGGCAACTGAAATGTGGCTGCGACTCGCACCCGTGGAGCAACGTTCGCACGACCGCAAGGATTTTGGCCGGAGGTTTGAGTATTATGAACGACCGAGCTCGGCGCTCCGAGCCGCTGCCGCTGCTCTCGGTTGTTGTCCCGATTCATAACGAAGAAGCCTGCATCAGCGCTTTCCATCAACGGACGAAGACGATTCTGGACGGAATGCCGGTCCGATACGAGATCGTGTATGTCAATGACGGTAGCCGCGATCGCTCCATGGAGAGGCTCCAGGCGATCAGGGCCGAATCTCAGAATGTCGCGGTGATCGACCTCAGCCGCAATTTCGGCAAAGAGATCGCGCTCTCCGCCGGCCTCGACCACGCCGCGGGAGACGCCGTCGTCATCATCGATGCGGACCTTCAGGACCCACCGGAACTGATTCCTGACCTCTTTGCGCGCTGGCAGGACGGCTTCGACAACGTCTATGCACAGCGGCTCTCCAGATCAGGCGAGACGGCGATGAAGCGCGCGACGGCGCACGCGTTCTATCGGATCATCAACCGCATCAGCGAACAGTCGATCCCCCTCGATACAGGTGACTACAGACTGCTGAGCCGCCGCGCCCTGACAGCCCTGCAGACGTTGCGCGAGCGACATCGCTTCATGAAGGGTCTGTATGCATGGGTTGGGTTCGACGGAGTGGCGGTCCCGTATCATCGGGAGCCGCGGATCGCCGGACGGTCGACCTGGAATTACTGGAAACTGTGGAACCTTTCGCTCGAGGGTATCACATCATTCAGCACGCTGCCCCTGCGGATTGTGAGCTATATCGGGTTCATCGTGTCGCTGCTCGCGCTTTTCTACGGCTTCTACATCGTGGTCCGGACCATCGCCTACGGCAACCCGGTTGCTGGGTATCCATCGTTGCTGGCGTTCATCCTGTTCCTGGGAGGGGTGCAATTGCTCAGTCTTGGCATAATCGGCGAGTATCTCGGCCGAATTTTTAACGAAACGAAGGGCCGGCCACTCTACATCGTTGCGTCTCATCTCCCCAGCAGGCAGGACCGGGACGCCCGCGTCGGCGACATGGAACGCGTTTGACCGGCCCAGGAGTACAGGCGACGCGCAGATCGGCTGAATTCTGCCGGGAGGCGCTCGACATTCACCACGCTTGCCATCCACGCTTCCAAGATTCCGGCCACGATCACTAACGCCGATCCTGCTGGGCCGTCAGGCGCTCTCGCCGCGGCGGGCAGTTAAGATCGCGTCTCTGGGAGGTCACTGACCAAGTGCGCTTGCATTCAATTCGACGACCGTCCTTTCTCGCCTATCTCGCCGCCTGCATTATCGGAATAGGGTTCGTCGGATACTATTGCTCGGTTCCGCGAACACTCGGCCTCGGGATGAGCGGCTTCGGCTACACGGGTGACGGCGCTCAGCACATCATCGGGCAGCGTTACTTCTTGGGCGATGTCTGGCGTTGGCCGCTTCTGGTTGCCAAGCCACTTCGCTGGCCCGAGGGCGTCAACGTGATCTTCACCGATTCCATTCCTCTGATCCTGATCCCGACCAAGCTCTTTCGCACTCTCCTGCCGCCCGGGTTCGAGGAGATCCACCTCTGGCTTGCGATCTGCTGGCTGGTTCAGCCCGTTGCAGCGGTGTTCGCGCTGCGCAGTTCCGGCGTCCGCGGCGTATTTCCGGCCATCGTCGCCGGTATACTCTCGATCAGCATGCCGGCGATGTTATGGCGGACCGGCCACCAGGCGCTCTGCGCCCATTTCACGATCCTGATATCGCTTGGCGTGTATTTCCGCATTGTTCGAGGATCTCAGTTCTCTGCACGCTATGCTCCCTCCATTATCCTTGTCGTGTCTTTGTTAATCCATCCCTACCTCCTCGCCATGTCTGCGGCCGTGCTTCTCGCGGCTCCAATGACACTGGCGATCGATCGAAGCCCAGACACCCCTCGGGCAGTTTACGGCTTCCTGGCATCGCTGGTCGTGGCTGCCGCGGTTGCACTGCTGCTCGGTTATGGCGGTCCCTCACCTTCGGGAGGGTTCGGCATCTATTCGATGAACCTCCTTTCCCCGTTTGCACCTTGGCTTTCTTCCTTGTTTCCAGGCTGGGAAAGCACCCCCGATGCCACGGGCGGGCAGTATGAGGGCTACAATTACCTGGGAGCCGGCTTGATCGTTCTATGTGTTGTCGCTTTGTTTTGTTTCGCGGCCAATCGAGACGTCCGGCACGTCCGACGTCATTCCGGTTTGCTGATCGTGATGGTCGGTCTGGTGCTGTTTGCAGTCTCAAACAAGGTGTATGCTGGGCATTTACGGATCGCTTCCCTGCGCGAGCCGCCTCACTTCGTGAACAACTTTCGTTCAAGCGGACGCTTCTTCTGGCCCGTCACGTATGCGCTTCTGTTGGTCAGCATCGGCACTGTCACCCGGACCTTTCCTCGATGGGGCGCCGCAGCAATTCTTGTTGTGGTGACTGTCTTGCAAGTGGCGGATACGTCCAGGCTCAGGGGCGGCTACTGGGACATGTTCCATGGCGCGGGTACTTGGTCCCTTGATGAGCCTCGTTTGCGCCCTCTGATCGCAAGTGCGCACGAGCTGACGATATGGCCTCGTTTCGAGTGCGGCGCGGAAGTCGACCGTGATCCGGTCTACATGAACCTGCTGATGCTCGCGTCCGAATATATGCGGCGCACCAATGCGATGTACACCGCCCATTCCCCTGCCAACGCCGCGTGTGATCCGGCGGCGGTGATCGGGACGCCACTCCGGGACGGTGAACTTCGTGTCATCCTGAACGGGTCGGATACCGCCCGATGGTTCGTGCCTGACGCGGAAGAGACCTGTCGGCTCAGTGGCAGCCTGGCCGTGTGCGCGTCCGATCGGACGCGGCTCGCTTCACTAACGCCGCTCGCGCCGTTGGCCTCGAACGCTCCGACGATTCCGCTCGGGCAGATCATGCGGACGAGTGCGGCGGACGGAAGCAAGGCTCTGGCGCTCGATTGGACAGATCCCGCAGGCGTCGCGTCCTGGACGAACGGTCGGCTCGCGATCATGGCGTTTCGTACTGCGCCGGCGACGACAGCCCCACTGCAGCTGACCCTGTGGGTCGACGCGATCGCGCTGGAGCGAAATGGCACTCAACATGTTACGCTTTCCGTCGACCAGCGCATCATCGCACAGTGGGACGTCTTGTCATCGCACCGCTCGGAGCTGCACGCCATCATACCGTCTCGCGACGATCCGGATGCGCCCTTGGTCTTGCATTTCGACATCGCGCGCCCGGTGCGACCGAGCGAGACCGGACTGAGCGCCGACACCAGGGCGTTCGGCATGGAGCTCTACAGCTATCGCGTCGCTCCCGTGACCGAAAACTAGCGCAGCGATTCAATGAAACCGATCCGTTTTGTCCGATTCCATCGGTGACACGACATTGTACGCAGACCCGGTCTCAGCAATGTCGGCTCGGGGTAGCATGGCAGTGCGACGGCGAGTGGCCGAGATCTCGACCGGCCAATAATCTGGGTCACCCACCCATCCGCCCGGACATGCCCCGCAATTTCGTTCGGCCGCCGGTTTGGTCGAGGTAGACGATCTCATTTTTCGCTCAGCACGCGGAGGCAGTCGGAGCCCTGGGGAAGGTTTGGTCCGGGAGTCTGCCGTTGCGCTCGCGGTGAAGAACACGTGCTGGCGGCAGGATGAAATCCCGGTGGCGGGCGGCAAGTATCAAATTGCTTCGCCATTTCTGGGTGTTCCATTGCAGGGGGTCGGGCAGCGGCGCGATAGCGGTGGAATGCGAAGAGCATTCCACCCTACGCTTGCTCTTCCAGCGTTAGTGCCCTGCCCGCGCCAAACGGATCATCTCCTTCCGCACCGCATCCGCATCCGTCACCGGCTCCCCCCAGTGCACGCGCACTACCCGCTCTCCCCGCGCGATGTCGCAGCCGT
>DATAPS010000003.1:0-6849 GCA_036265085.1 Acetobacteraceae bacterium
ACTTCAGCGCCTCCGCATCGTTGCCGTCCATCGCCGAGCGGGCCGCGGCGATCGCCGCCTCGGCCTCGCCGCGATCCTGGGCCGAGATCTTGTCGCCATGCTCCTTCAGGTTCTTCTCGACCTGATGGACGAGGCTGTCGGCCTGGTTCTTCGTTTCGACGAACTCGCGGCGCTTCTTGTCGGCCTCCGCATTCGCCTCGGCCTCGCGCACCATCTTCTGGATGTCGGCCTCCGAGAGCCCGCCGCTCGCCTGGATGCGGATCTGCTGTTCCTTGCCGGTCGCCTTGTCACGCGCCGAAACCGAGACGATGCCGTTCGCGTCGATATCGAACGTCACCTCGACCTGCGGCACGCCGCGCGGTGCCGGCGGGATGCCGGTGAGGTCGAAATTGCCGAGGAGCTTGTTGTCCCCGGCCATTTCGCGCTCGCCCTGATACACCTTGATGGTGACCGCGGTCTGGTTGTCGTCGGCGGTCGAGAACACCTGACTCTTCTTCGTCGGGATCGTCGTGTTGCGCTCGATCAGGCGCGTGAACACGCCGCCCAGCGTCTCGATACCGAGCGAGAGCGGGGTCACATCGAGAAGCAGCACGTCCTTGACGTCGCCACGCAGGACCGCACCCTGCACCGCCGCGCCGATCGCCACGACCTCGTCGGGGTTGACGTTGCGCGCCGGCTCTTTGCCGAAGAAGGTCTTAACCGCTTCGATCACCTTGGGCATCCGGGTCATGCCGCCGACCAGGATGACCTCGTTGATCTCATTCGCGCTGACGCCCGCGTCCTTAAGCGCGGCGCGGCAGGGGCCGAGGGTCTTCTCGATCAGGTCGTCGACCAGGCTCTCCAGCTTCGCGCGAGTGAGCTTCATGACGAGATGCTTCGGGCCGGACGCGTCCGCCGTGATGAACGGCAGGTTGATCTCGGTCTCCTTGGACGAGGAAAGCTCGATCTTCGCCTTCTCCGCCGCTTCCTTCAGCCGCTGCAGCGCGAGCTTGTCGCGGCGCAGGTCGATCCCTTGGTCGCGCTTGAACTCTTCAGCGAGATAGTCGATCACGCGCGCGTCGAAATCCTCGCCACCGAGGAAGGTATCGCCGTTCGTCGACTTCACCTCGAACACGCCGTCGCCGATCTCGAGGATGGAGATGTCGAAAGTGCCGCCGCCGAGGTCATAGACCGCGATCGTGCCGCCCTTCTTCTTGTCCATGCCGTAGGCGAGCGCTGCCGCAGTCGGCTCGTTGATGATGCGCAGCACGTCGAGTCCGGCGATCTTGCCGGCGTCCTTCGTGGCCTGCCGCTGGCTGTCGTTGAAGTAGGCTGGCACCGTGATGACGGCCTGCGTCACCGGCTCGCCGAGATAGGCCTCGGCGGTCTCCTTCATCTTGCCCAGGATGAACGCGCTGATCTGGCTCGGCGCGTACTTCTGGCCCCGCGCCTCGACCCAGGCGTCACCGTTGTCACCGCGGACGATCGCGTACGGGACGAGCTTCTTGTCCTTCTCGACCAACGGGTCGTCGTAGCGGCGGCCGATCAGGCGCTTGACGGCGTAAATTGTATTGTTCGGGTTGGTAACGGCCTGGCGTTTCGCCGCCTGGCCGACGAGGCGCTCGCCGCTGTCGCTGAACGCGACGATCGACGGGGTTGTGCGCGCTCCTTCGCTGTTCTCGATCACCCGAGGGTCCTTGCCCTCCATAATCGCGACGCAGCTATTGGTTGTGCCGAGGTCAATTCCGATGACCTTGCTCATGTACAAGCTCCTTTCAGCAGATCAGGGGCAGCCCGAGGCACCGCCCCATATCCCCAGTGGGTCCGTCTGGATGTATTCAGCGCGACCGGTATGGGCAAGGCCCGGCGGCGCTAAGGTTGCGCGTTTTGCGTGCAGGGGGTCCGCCAGTTCAGGCCGTCGTATCCACCCGCGGCGCACGGTCCGCGCCTTGACCGGCTGCCTTGGCGACGACAACCATCGCCGGGCGGAGCAGGCGGCCGTTGAGCGTCCAGCTCGGCGTCCAGGCCTGAATGATCGTGCCCGGCGGATGCTCCGCCGTCTCGTGCTCGGCCATCGCCTGGTGCAGATTCGGGTCGAACGTGGACCCGGTCGGGTCCTCGCGTTTGATGCCGTTCCGTTCCAGCAAAGCGATGAAGCTCCGCTCCACGCCCTCGAAGCCATCGCGCAGCTTGGTGAGGATCGCAGGCTCGCGGTCCGAAGCCGGCGGCATCGCGTCGATCCCGCGCTTGAGGTTGTCGGCGGCCTCGGCCACGTCCTTCGCGAACTTCTGGACGGCGTATTGCCTCGTGTCCTCGATCTCGCGTCGGGTGCGGGCACGGAGATTCGCGATCTCCGCCTCCGAGCGCATCCAGCGTTCCTTGAAGTCGTCGCGTTCGGCTTCCAGCGCGGCGATACGCTCGGTCGCCGCCCGCATCAGGGCATCCGAGTCCTCAGCGACATCCGACGACACCGGCTCACAAGCCGGTGGCGGCACATTTTGGTCGTCGTTCATAAGGGCAGCAGTTAGTTAACTGTCCTCGCCGAGACAAGGCGCATTCCCGCGCAGCCGTCCCGCCGCGCGAGCCAGTCTGGCCCGAGATTCTTTCTCTATATGAAGGAACGCGGACTCACCCCAGTAGCCGTCCTATCACCTTGGCGGTATAATCGACGACGGGGATTATCCGCCCGTAATTGATCCGCGTCGGTCCGATCACGCCGATGGCGCCGACGATTCGGTTGCTGCTGTTGCGAGCCGGCGCGACGACCATCGACAGCCCCGACATGCCGAACAGCCCGCTCTCAGCGCCAATGAAGATGCGAACACCATCCGACTGCTCGGCCAGATCGAGCAGGCGCAGCATGGTCTCCTGCGTCTCCAGCCGCTCGAACAGCACCTGGATCGCGGCGAGCCGCTCGATCTGCGACACGTCGGAGAGTAGCTTGGCCTGGCCGCGGACGATCAGGCTGCCGCCCCGTCCCTCCCCGGTCCACGTCGCGAGCCCTGCCTCGACCACCTGCGCCGACAGGCTGTCCAACTCGCTGCGGTTGGCGGCCATCTCGACAGCAACGGCCTCTCGCACGTCGACGAGCGAGCGGTTGGCGAGCCGCGCGTTCAGGTAGTTGCCCGCCTGCTGGAGCGCCGAGGGCGGCAATCCGGGCGGCGTTTCGATGATCCGGTTCTCGACGTGGCCGTCGCCGTTCACGAGGATCACCAGGGCTCGCCCCGGCCCAAGCGGCACGAATTCAATGTGCCGCAGCGTCCCCTCGGATTTGGGGGCGAGCACCAAGCCCGCGGCGGCGGAGAGGCCCGAGAGCATGGTGGAGGCTTCGCCG
The DNA here is from genome assembly GCA_036265085.1 of Acetobacteraceae bacterium. Classification (GTDB taxonomy): domain Bacteria; phylum Pseudomonadota; class Alphaproteobacteria; order Acetobacterales; family Acetobacteraceae; genus DATAPS01. Next base: position 3,314 of record DATAPS010000003.1, read on the forward strand.
AGCGTATCCTCCAGGCTCCGCCCGGACGCCTTCAGCGCGCCGCTGATCGCCTCGCGGTCCTCCTCGGACACCTCGCCGAACTGCAGCAGCCCGTCGACGAACAGCCGCAGCCCGAGATCGGTCGGCAGACGCCCGGCCGAGGTGTGCGGCGAGAACAGCAGGCCGACATCGGTCAAGTCAGCCATCACGTTGCGGATGGTCGCGGGCGACAGCGGGATCGGTAGGCGGCGGGAGAGCGTGCGGCTCCCGACGGGCTCGCCGGTCTCGACATATTGCTCGACGATCTCGCGCAGCACGGCCGCCGACCTCGCGTCGAGCCCGGGAGGCAGCGGCGGAGTGCGTCCGGGCAGCGGCTTGACGGGGGTGTCCATCTCGTTGATCCGGTTCCGGAAGGGCCGTGCCCTATATCTCGCCCCCGCACGGCCTTGATCAAGCGGCATTCCCATGCCCTTCATCGGCGGGGTGGGAGTGAAGCGGGGCAACGTGCGTATCACCAAGGTCGAGACGTTCAAGTTCCGGGTCGACTGGTGCAACCGGCTGTTCGTCCGGAGCTCGACGGACAAGGGGCTCACGGCTGGGGCGAGGCTTCGCTGAACGGCGCCATCGAGAGCGTCGAGACCGCCATTGCGGAGTTCGCGCCGCACTGGCGCGGCGGCACGGTGTTCATGGCGGCGCTCGGCGGGATCGACCTGGCGCTCTGGGATCTCATCGTGCCGGACGCGCCCGGCTTCGGCGTCGGTTCAGGCCGCGTCAACCGGCGTCGACCGGGCTGCCAGCTCCTCCTCCAGCATCTCGAGCGACTTGAACAGGCGGCTAGCGGCGAGCTGCATGAAGTAGAACCCGAAATCCGGGTTTTGGAAGAACAGCTCGCGGACCTGGTCGTACTGGATCGGCATGAGATGCCCGTCCGCCGTGCATTCCAGCGACTGCGTGCGCTGCCCGGTCGGCGCGAGCAGTCCGAGCTCGCCGACAAACTGCCCTGGCTCCAGTCGAATGCCGGTCTCGGACAGTCGGAAGCTGCCCGAGGAGATGTAGTACATCGCGTCGGCCTTATCGCCTTTGCGGAAGATGATCTCGCCGCGGCGGCAGCGCTTGTGCGTCATGTACGGCTTGAGCCAGTCCATTGCCTGGTCGCCTTGAGCCGACGCGCGCGCCCGCTTCACCAGCCGGATCATCTGGTGCATCCGCAGCACGTTCAGCGGCAGCAGCGCGCCTTGCAGGAACAGCGTCGGATACTGCCCGTCGAAGAAGGCGTAGATCACGAAGCAGACGTTGCTGGCCGCGCTCAGCGCGCGCAGCCGTATCATCGTCCGCGTCAGGAAGGATGCGATAACGAGAACGGCCCCGACGTAGCCCGGCAGGTCTCTCCACGACTCGTGCGCAGCGTAAGATGATACCCAGTCCCAAAGCATCTCCCGCCGCCCCCTGCGCCTGCTCTGCTGTGCCCTTGTTGCAGCCCGGAGCCCGCCGCGCTACGGTAACACACAGAGAACATTACTTATTTTCGAGAGCCGGCGAATCGGCGCTCTCGAAGACCACGTCGAAGGATACCGAGCCGGTGCGTCACTCCAAGCTTCGGCTACCGTTACTCGCCGCCGCTCTCCTGCTCTCTATCGTGATTCAGATCGGCGCAACCCCCGTAGCGATGGCAGATTTGCGTGATGTTCTGCCGTTCGGCCGGACGCACCGGATCTCCCGGCTGCTTCCGGTTGTCGTCGCGATCACCACGCACAAGCTCGTTGCCGATAAGCCCGACGAGGCGGGCGCGCCCAACCCGCGCCGGGTCGAATCCATCGGATCAGGCTTCATCGTGGATCCCTCCGGCTACATCGCCACGAACCGACATGTGATCGACGACGCCACCGACATCACGGTGACCCTGCAGGACGGAACGGCGCTCACCGCGAGACTGATCGGGGTGGGCGGCCGGATCGACCTCGCGCTCCTGAAGGTGGACGCGCCCAAGCCGTTGCCCACGGTCAAGTGGGGCGATAGCGACCACGTTCATATCGGGGACGAGGTGCTGGTGATCGGCAATCCGTGGGGCATCGGGGAAACGGTGAGCTCGGGGATCGTCAGCGCGCTGCATCGCGACATCATGCTCGGTCCCTATGACGACTTCATCCAGACCGACGCCGCGATCAACCACGGCAACTCCGGCGGTCCGCTGTTCGCCATGAACGGCGACGTGATCGGGGTGAACACCGCGCTGTTCAACCCGACCGCGGCTGGCGGCGGCTCGATCGGCCTCGGATTCGCCATCCCCGGCAATGACGCGCAGTACGTGATCGATCAGTTGCGGCGAACCGGCAAGATGCAGACGGGCTGGCTCGGCGCGCGCACGCAGGACATGACGCCCGACATCGCGGACGCGATCGGCCTGAGCCCGCCACGCGGCACGATCATCGCCAATCTCGAAAAGGACGGTCCCGCTGAGCGCGCGAAGCTGCAGGAAGGCGATGTCATCCTGCGGTTCGGCAAGCAGACGCCGAAAGACATGCGGTCATTGGTGAGAATGGTTGCAGAAGGAACCGGACAAACCGTGCCGCTCACTGTCTGGCGCGACGGCAAGGAACAGACCGTCCCGATCACGATCACCCAATGGCCGGAGGAGCCTCCAACGGCAGCCGGACAGTCCGCTACGCCGGCCCAGAACGCGAGCGCGCAGCAGCCGCCCGATCTCGGGCTGCATGCCGGCTCGCTCACGGATGACGCGCGCGCCAAGTACCATCTCCCGGCGGGACGGCAGGGCGTACTGCTGACCGAGGTCGCTCCCAACACCATTGCATCGGATCGCGGGTTGAAGCCGGGCGATGTCGTGCTCCGCGTCCAGCGATGGCCGATCACGGCACCGGACGATGTGCTGAGACGTCTGGATGAGGCGCGTAAGGAGAATCGCCATCACGTCGCGCTTCTCATCATCGATGCCGACGGGGTGCGCTGGATCGCATTGCCGCTGAACTGACGGACGAGGCGAGTTCTTCTGAGCAGTCGCTTCCCGGCCTGCTATTCGCGACCTCGGCCCGCGGGCTTGCGCCGGGGCGCAGGTGCGGCCATAGCGCACGCGATCTAAAACCGATCGAGGCACTCTCATGCGTCCGTCCGGCCGCGCCCGCGACGCCCTGCGCGACGTCGTTATCACCACCGGCTTCGCGCGCCACGCCGAAGGCTCGTGCCTCATCCGCGTCGGGGGCACCGAAGTGCTCTGCGCCGCGAGCGTTGAGGGCCGCGTGCCGCCGTTCCTGCGCGGAGCGGGGCAAGGCTGGGTCACGGCCGAATATGGGATGCTGCCGCGCTCCACCCACACGCGCGGTGATCGCGAGGCAGCGCGCGGCAAGCAGTCCGGGCGTACCCAGGAGATCCAGCGGCTCATCGGACGCAGCCTGCGGGCGGTCACCGACCTCAAGTCGCTCGGCGAAATGACGGTGACGATCGACTGTGACGTGCTCAACGCGGACGGCGGCACCCGCTGCGCCGCGATCACCGGCGGCTGGATCGCGCTCGCGCTCGCGCTCGGCAAGCTGAAGGCGGCCAAC
>DATAPS010000004.1:0-1538 GCA_036265085.1 Acetobacteraceae bacterium
TCTGTCAGCGAGAAGAACCCCTACGTCGCGCCGCCTCTCAAGCGCACCGATTGCTCGCTGGTCTCGGACGGCGCGGCGGCGCTCGTGCTCACCGACGAGGAGACCGCGGGGGGCATGAACAAGGCGGTGCGGTTCCGCGCCGCCGTCCAGGTCAACGACTTCATGCCGCTCTCCCGCCGGGATCCGACGCGCTTCGAGGGCGCGGCGCGCGCGTGGAACGCGGCGCTGAGCGATGCGGGGATCAAGCTCGAAGACCTCTCTCTGGCGGAGGTGCATGACTGCTTCACCATCGCCGAGCTGCTTGTCTACGAGGCGATGGGACTGGCGCCGGCCGGCGAAGGCGCGCGCGCAGTGCTGGAGGGTTGGACTGCGAAGGACGGGCGGCTGCCGATCAACCCGTCCGGCGGCCTGAAGGCGAAGGGCCACCCGATCGGCGCGACCGGCGTCTCGATGCACGCGCTCGCCGCGATGCAGCTCACCGGCACGGCGGATGGAATGCAACTTCCGAACGTCGACCGCGTCGGCGTGTTCAACATGGGTGGCGCGGCGGTTGCGAATTACGTATCGATTCTGGAGCGTTTGGAATAGGCCCAACGCCGCGCCGCTGCCACGAGAGGAACATCAACCGATGGTCTTTCCTCAAGGCGGAGGCTGCCAATGCGGCTCGGTCCGGTACGAAATCTCCGGGCCGCCATCGGTCGTCTATGCCTGCCACTGCACGGAATGTCAGCGACAATCGGGTGCGGCCTTCGCGATGGCTGCCGTCATTCCACGCGAGCATTTTCGCATCACGAAAGGCGAGCCGAAGATGTTCGCCCGGCGGACCAGTCCCGTGAAGGCGATGGAGTGCTGGTTCTGCCCGGAATGCGGGACGCGGCTGTACCACGTTCCCGGCGGTTCGGCCTATCCGAACCGCAACATCAAGCCGGGAACGCTCGACGATACATCATGGCTTGCACCGACCGTTCATTTCTGGACGCGCAGCGCGCAGCCGTGGGTGCAAATCCCTGCCGACGCGACTCGGCACGAAACGCAACCGGACAGCTTGCGCTGGACCACACCGAACTCCGGGTCGCCTGCCGACCGAGAGGCCTAACCGGCGCACGTCAGGGCGATCTCACGATCCCTTGTCTCCCCGTCCGCGCACGATCCCGCTTCACTCCGCGCGACGGAAGAGGAGGGTCAGCATGCAACTCGAAGGCTCCTGCCATTGCCGCGGCGTGCGGTTCGCGCTCAACTCGCGCCATCCGGTGCCTTATCAGCGCTGCTACTGCAGCATCTGCCGCAAGCAGCAGGGCGGGAGCGGCTACACGATCAATCTCAGCGGCGACGCGGCCTCACTGAGGGTGGAGGGGCGCGAGAACGTCACGATCTATCACGCGCATCTCAGCAACCCCGGCGAGCGCGACCACATCAGCAGCGCCGAGCGCGCGTTCTGCCGGGTCTGCGGCAGCGCGCTCTGGCTGTTCAGCCCGGAATGGCCGGAGCTGATCCACCCCTTCGCCTCCGCGATCGATACCGACCTGCCCGACGCGCCG
>DATAPS010000005.1:0-5710 GCA_036265085.1 Acetobacteraceae bacterium
CATGCGGAGCTCGGCTTTCAGCGCCGGATGAGCCGGAATGACCAACGGCGTTCCGGTCTTCTGCTGCCGCAGCGCGATAGATGAGCCGTCGTAAGCGCGCCAGGTGAGGGACACCAGATCGCCGCGACGCTGGCCCGTATAGCGCGCCAGGACGACGGCACGACGTAAGGGCTCCGGCAGGTTGGCGGCGGCGATGTCCGCCTCCTCGCGCGTCCATGCGGCGAGGTGGCCGCCCGGCAGGGGCCGGATCTTCTCGACCGGGGATGCCTCCAACCAATCTGAGTCGCGCGCCCACGAGAACATCGACGCCGCGACGCGGACGAACACGTTCGCGGCGCCCGGCCCATGTGTCTTCGCAACCGTATCCCGCATCTTGATGATCGTGCGGGGTCGGACTTCCTGCACCGGCAAGTGTGCGATCGGCTCGAGGTGGCGGAGATAGTAGCCATAGGTCCGCTGCGTCGCGGGCCTGAGCGTCGCGTAATGCTGGCTGCTGCGGTAGGCGATGAGGAGCGCCCCGACAGAGCCGGGGATCTCGCGGGAATGACGCGGCCGCTCAGCCGCGTAACGGTACTCTTTGGTTGTGCCGTCCGACAAACGGCGCCGGTCCGTCATGGTGTTCAGCAAAGTGCGATGAGCTTTCGTCTCCGATCGCGTCCACTGATCAACGATGTTGTATTTCTGGCATCCGCGGGCGCGGACCATCGCCACAGAACGTGGGTGGGTTGGTGCCGCGGTAGATGTGAACATAGGTCACGTGCTCACCCACGCCGCACCTCTATTCCCGCCGGGCAGTTCTGCCCCAGCACCACGCGCCAAGCGAACAGCGCCGGCATGTCGGCCGGATCGAGCGCGGATGCGCCGGTCGGCGGCCCGAGCTTTACGGCGTCGAGCCAGTTGTCGAGACTGGGTCCCTGGCGGGAGCGTGAGCATATGCCCGCGGAAATATTCGTGCCCGATCTGCCCTGTCCGCACGAGCTGCGCGCGGACCAGCGCCAACGTAGATGTCGGGATAGTTCATGCGAGGAGCTCCAATTGGCGAGCGTCGCGGATGATCTCTGCATCCTCCAGCGGCTCCTCGATCCATTCATGATCCCGCCAATCCGGCTGCAATTTCTCGAACTCTTCTTCGTCCATCACACTGCTCCTATCTCAGCCTTGGTCACCGACAGCGCCGTGCGGCACCTGCCGCGGACCAATTCCAGCGCTCCCCTCACGCCGTCGGCATCGATAGCAGGCGTGCGGTTGATGATGCCTTCCGCGTGGCACAAGTAGTTCATGGCCATCTCAAGCCGGATGGCGGTGTCGTATCGACGCAGTTCTTCTTCGGTCATGTCACGCACTTCCATGCAACCAGGGGGGTATCGGAACGGACATAAAGCGGGTGGCGCGGCGCCCCGGAGCGGGGCATGCCGAGGCACCACAGCTTGATGCCGTGCCCGAGCAGCATGGCCGCCGTATCGGTTGCGTAGGGGCGCAGCGGCTTTGGCACGTCCCCCCAGGCCGCTATGACGCGGGAAGCGGTGTGCGCCGCCTGCATGATGGCCTGGAGGTTCTCGGCCGATCGCGGCTCGATATCGTGGTGTCGGAACACCTTCGGATCGGTCGCGCGCCAGTCGGCTACGTTGCATTTCACATTGAGCGTCATGCCCGCTCGCCGGGTGAATCCGACCTCGCGGCGGCACGTCGGAGCGTCAACGTCCACGTCCGCGACAGATGGGTTCATCCCGATCCACAACCACGACGGCGCCATGTCGTTATCGCATCCCCAGGAGCGCCAGAGCATCGGCCGGTATCGTTGACACGGTGAGAAGATCGCGCCGCCCGTCATGTCGGCGGGGAGGCGGATGCGAACCTGTCCGCCGGGATCGTGCGTCACGCCGCATTTCTCTCGTCGAACATTTCGATCTGCCGCTTCTCGCGGCGCGGACCCCAGGCGCGAAGCAGCCGCGCCGCCTCGAGCATCAAGGCTTGCTGCCGCCGGATGCGCGCGCCGAAGCCTCCGCAGAGATTGTCGGCTGGCCGCATGGCTTCGCGAACCAGTTCTTGGATGAGCGACGTTTTTGTCGTTGGCTTTCTCATTCGACCAATGCCTGCAGACAGCGGGTGTAAGCCTCGCGCGCCGCGGCATCGCAGCGCTCATCAAGGGACTTGTCGGATCGCTTGAATTCCGCGCGGGGATGGCGGGCGCGATCGACGACATGCCGAAATGCGGAGATCTCTCCGACCTCCGCGAAGTGGCGGCATATCTCTTCGGTCCAGCGCCGCAGCTTGAACTCGTCGGTCATTGCAGAGACCTGCGGACATCTTTGACGACGGCTGCACAGGCATCCGTCGCGAACTTAAGACGCGCTTCCTCGGGCAAGAGTTTGATCGACCCCGCCATAACGGACGCGAGTGTCTGGATGATGCCGGCCAGATTTTCGGGCGAGATGTGCGATCGCACCTCATCGATGATGCCCGTCGCGTAGGAGGGTACCTCGTCGCTCAAGTGAGCGTCTCCATCTTCGCCAAGAGGTGAACCGGCGCCTCAACGCCGATGAGATCGGGCGTGTAACCGGGCCAATCCCCGGCGCTGACGCCGCGCGCCCATGCGATCGTCGCGCGCTTGATCTCTCGCTCCGCGATCTCCATCAGCGATTCCCCAACGGTCAGCACGGAAATCGCGTAGGGCGGGGCGGTCTCGAATGCGATGAAGCGAAACTCGCGCTTCGGGCCGGGGAGAAGCGCCGCCGCGCCCCGGCTGTAGAACGCCGCTTGCGTGCGGGTGAAGTCCTCCGGAGCCGCGCTGATACCGGTGGTCTTCAGGTCGAAGAGCGGCGCGCCCTCGTGATCCGGAATGCGATCCGCGAGCGCTCGCATCCAGAGCGGGCCGGTGCGCCAGAGTAACGTCGCTTCCGATCGGCCAGGGCCGTAGAAGTCCTCGCACGCCGGATGCTCGCGGATCTGCGCGGACACGGCTGCGGCGACGCGTGGCAGCACCCGGTAGCGCGGGGCGAGCACGGGGACGCGCTGGATGGCGCGGGCGGCTGCGGCCGCTTCCCTGGCGGCCTTCGTGCGCCACTCGTCCGCCTCGACCCCCTGGATATCCTCGCCGCGCCCGAGGATGAGCTTGTGGAGGATGGCCCCTTCGTCGTCGGATCATCGACCTTGGGTGGCTCAGGCGTCAGTCGTGGATGGGCATAGAGGGCGTGGAGCGGCGAGCGCGTCAGGAGAAGCTTCGCGACAGAATGCGAGAGCGAAACTGTTGGTGCTGGATCCGAATGGTAGTCGTCGCTGCCCGCAACCGGAGCCTCGGCTTCTACGGCACGGCCTGACGCTGGCTCATCTCGAGGAACGCGCGGACGATCGACCACGAGCTCCGCGAGGCAAGCGCGATCGGATGCTCCGATGCGGTGCGGGGGAACAGGATCATCAGGCGGCCCGCTGAGACTTGGTTCTCCGCACGATCGCGTCGCGCGTTGCCACGATGTGTGCCGACTGCTCGCTTAGCCCGCCTTTCTCACCGGGTCGGCGGATCGCGCGCGGGCGGACGCGGCGCGGCATGAACGGTCGTGGGTTTGGTGTCGACGGCGTTGGTGATGCGGAATTTGGGCGCGGGTATTCTGGCCGATGGTCGGCGTTATGGCGGGCTGCTGAGGCGGCTTGCGGTATCTGGGTCGTGACGGTCAGGCAGCGGCTCGCCTGAGCATGGCGTGAGCGAGTGCCCACTCGTGCTGGCAGGGGCAGGCGGACGCCATCGCGACATGAACGCGGCGCGCGCTGACGCGGACCAGCGCGCCGATCTTGAGCAGGCGCAGGCGTAGGGTGCCGGCTGTCGCGGCGGCGAACTGGGTGTGCGCCAAGCCGATGCGCCGCAACGCGCAGAGCAGCACGTAGGCGGCCGAGGCGAACCACAGGCGGAGCTGGTTGGCCCGCATCGTCGCCGCCGAGGTGCGGTCGGCGAACAGATCAAGCGGGCACTCCTTGATGCGGTTCTCCATCTCGCCGCGGGCACAGTAGATCGCCTCGTAGAGAGGCTGTCCTGCGACCTCGCTGCGCCGCAACGAGGTGACGACGAAGCGCGGATTGGCCTCGCCGCCGGTCCACTCGGCCTTGCCGATCACGCGCCGCGACCGGCTCCAGCCGTCCAGTGTCGACCAGGCAAAGTCGCGGAACCGGCGGGTCGGCTTGCCGGTCGCCTCGGCTTCGGCGCGGGCCTGCATCATCTCCGCCTCGATCTCCGCCGTCAGCCGCTCGTTGCGCGCCAGGCCGAACAGGTAATCGACCCGGTTGTGTTCGCACCACGCCATCAGCGCCTCGCGGGCGAAGCCGCTGTCGGCGCGCAGCAGGACGCGCACGCGCGGCCAGCGGGCGCGGACGCGGCCGACGATGCGCGCGATCTCGTCGACCGATCCGGCGGCGGCGTCGATGTTCGAGCGACGCAGCTTGGCGGCCAGCAGATGGCGGCCGCAGAACACGTAGAGCGGCAGGTAGCAGTAGCAATCGTAGTAGCCGTGGAAGAAGCGGCCTTCCTGATGGCCGTGCAGCGGATCGTCGCTGGCGTCGAGATCGAGCGTGATCTGCGCTGGGGGCTTGCCGTGCGCATCGAGAAAGAGATCGACGAACAGCGTTTCGATCGCGTCTGTATCGGCCGCGAGCTTGGCGTAGCGTGTCGGTTCGGGGCGGCCGAGTTCCAGCCGGTTCAGTGTCGATTTGCCAGCCAGCGGCGCGCAATTGGCGCGACCCGCGGCCAGCTTGCCCGCAAGCGTCGCCATCACCGGGTCGTGCCGGAGTTCGTCGTGGTCGAGGAGATCCTCATAGCCGAGCGCAATGCCGACAACGCGCTGCATGATCAGCGTCTCGACCTCGTGCTCGACGAAGGCCGGGTTGCGGGCATCGGTGAAGCAGGCCGACAGCCGGCGCGTCAGACCGACGACCTTGTCCGCAGCACCCATCAGCAACGCGCCGGCATCCGATGTGATCCGGCCGCCGTCAAACGACGCAACCACGGCACGGCCATCCGCAGGTGCAAACTCAAACAAAGTCGGGATACACTCTGTCGGCACCGGGACGCTCCTCTGCTCAGCGTTAAGTCTTTGTCGCAGAAGAACTTTCGCCCATTCGTACGCCCCGTGCACCTATAGCGTGTGAGAAATGCGGGCTAGCGAGGCAGAGGGAGCCCAGTATGGATATAACACCGTTGCTGCTGTCGCGAATTCAGTTCGCTTTCACAGTCTCGTTCCACATTATCTTCCCGGCCTTCACCGTCGGGCTCGCGGCTTGGCTTGCTCTGCTGGAGGCCCTGTCGCTCGCTACCGGGAAGCCGGTCTACCGCCGGCTCTTCGACTTCTGGCTCGGCGTGTTCGGCGTTGCATTCGGACTCGGCGTCGTCTCAGGCATCGTCATGGCCTTTGAGTTTGGCACGAATTGGAGTGAGCTCTCACGCCGAACGGGCCCCATTCAAGGGCCTCTGCTGGGATACGAGAGCTTCACCGCATTCGCTCTCGAAGCCTCGTTTTTCGGCGTCGTGATCTTCGGCCGGAAGAGGACCCCGCGCTGGTGGTTCTATCTTCTCGCGTGCGTGATGGTCGCTGCAGGGACCACGCTCTCATCCTTCTGGATCATGGTGAACAACAGCTGGATGCAGTGGCCGGTGGGATACTCAGTGGTCGGCAATGGGATTGACCTGCCCCGTTTCTTCGGACCGTTGTTAACTTGAGAGACCGGC
>DATAPS010000006.1:0-2282 GCA_036265085.1 Acetobacteraceae bacterium
TTTCAGCTCGGCGATGCCGCCGATGTCGCACGGGTCGGGACCGATGATGTTGACAGCGTGGCCCTCGATCAGCTGCTTGAAGTTCTGGCGGAGATAGATCTCCTCGCCGGTGTGGATCGGCGTCGAGGTCGCGCGTGTCACTTCGCGATAGACGTCGGCGTTGACGTAGGGGACGTAGTCGCCGGTGATCATGTCCTCGACCCACATGACGTTGTACGGCTCGAGCGCGCGGGCGAAGCGGATCGCGTCGGGGACGGTCATGCCGGGGCCGCAATCGAGCGCGAGGCCCACTTCGTCGCCGAGCTCCTGCTTCATCGCGATCACGCATTCGACGAGATGCTTGAAGCCGCGCTCGGTGAGCAGGCCGCGATCGACGAAGCCGTGATATGGATTCTTGCGCGTCGCGCCGAAAAAGAAGTCGGATTTGGCGTGCTTCATTCCGCTATGGAAGCCGATGCCTTGCTTCACGAAGCTGAACTTCTGAGGAAGGGCCTTCATCTTGCGGACGTTCTCCGCGAAGTCCTTGGGCTCGAAGCTCGTCATGCGTTCGCGGATCGCGCCGTTGTAGACGCGCACACGGTCGCGCACCTTGCCGCCAAGCAGCTTGTAGACCGGCAGGTTTGCGGCCTTGCCGGCGATATCCCAGAGCGCGATCTCGATGGCGCTGACCGCCGCGCCATGCGGCTTGAACCCACCGCGCTGGCGGATGCGGAGCATTACGCGCTCGACGTCGGTGGGATCTTCGCCGACGAGCGCTTCCTTGAAGAACAGAACGGCGGGGCGGACGTAGGGCTTGGTGTGCTCGACCGGGCCGAAGCCATCGATGCCCGCGTCGGTCTTGATGCGGACGACGGGAAAGCCGCCGATGACGGCGCAGCGGAGGTCGGTGATTTTGATTTTCATGGTGCTGTCCTCAACGGATCTCGTTTCGTCTCCCCTCCCCTCGCGGGCGGGGCTGGCAGAAGGGGTGACGCCCCGGCATCTCGCCCGCGTCGCCCCCGACCCAGCCCTCCGCCGCCCGAGGGGGGCGGGCTTTCGTTCTTACCAGCGGCGCAGCGACGCCATCTCGTGCAATGCCATCCAGGTTTGCTGCAATTCGCGTCCGTCCTTCTCGTCCTGCTTCATCTTATCGGTGAGCACCGGGGCCGCCCCGTCCTTCGGCACGTAGCCGATCTTCCGCTTCGTCGTTTCGATATCCCAGCGCATCCCCGGATTGTCGCTCATCAGGTTCAGCACCTCGAACCCGATCCCCTCAGCGAGCACGCCGCGCTCCATCGCGTTGCAGAAATCGCGGTCGGACAGCCACATGAGCTGGCCCCAGCCGTTCCACCCCATGTGCGGCCCGTGCGCGTTCTCGCCGCGCTGGCAATATCCGATCCGGAAGCAGATGACGGAAAGTCCCCAGCGCTCGTGATAGGATTTGCCAAGCCGCTCGCCGACGAGCTTGGAGATGCCGTACGGATTGATCGGATACGGCTCGCGATCGGTGGTGAGCGGCTGATCGTCGAAGCGATGGCCCACCATCGTCCAGTTCGAGCTGGCGAAGATCAGTCGTTTCGCCTTGCGCCGGGCCGCAGCCTCGTAGACGTTCTGCGTCAGATCGAAGTTGTACCGCACCGCATCGCCCCAGCTCGTGCGCGGGCTCGGGCGACCGGCGAGATGGATCACGGCATCCACATCGGCGAACAGACCGACCCAACGATCGTTCCACTCGGACAGATCGGCCGCCTGCACGCCCGCGAAGCCGCGGCTCTCCACGTCGAGGCCGCGCAGCGTCCAGCCGAGGCCGGTGAAATGCGTCCAGAGCTTCTGCCCGAGATTGCCGGCGGCGCCCGTGATCAGGACGGTCGGTGCCATGTCGGAGAATTCCTCTCTACCAGTTGGTGTGCGAGCCGTCCCGACGCCGCAGCATCGGCGGATTCCAGAACCGGAACGGCTCGCGCGCCAGCGCGCGCTCGTCGACCTCGATCCCGATCCCCGGCGTCTCCGGCACGGCAAAGCTGCCGCCTTCGGGAACCGGACGAACCGGAAAGACCTCGGCATCCTCCGGTGCAGCCGGACGGAACCGGCTGCGGTTGTATTCGAGCCAGGAGAAGTTCGGCACCGCGGCCCCGAGCTGGATCGACGCGGCGGTGCAGACCGGACCGAGCGGGTTATGCGGCAGCAGATCGACGTAATGCGCCTCGCACCAGCCCGCGACCTTCATCGCCTCTGTAAAGCCGCCGATATTGCAGATGTCGAGCCGCATGAACTGCGTGATGCCGCGCTCCACATAGGGCAGC
>DATAPS010000007.1:0-5203 GCA_036265085.1 Acetobacteraceae bacterium
GCCTGCCGAAACTGCAAGCTGCAAGCTCGCGAAATGCGGCTCGAGGAGCTTGACCGAGCGTTGAACCACGAAGTCCTGCTCGCCGCCCGCAGGGCCGCGTTCGACGATGCGCGGATATACGGAAATCGTCGGGCAGAGCGCGACGTTCCGTGCGAGCATCGCTTCGATGCAGGTGTCATCGAGGAACACGCCATGTTCGACGCTGTCCGCCCCGGCCTCGATCGCATTGAGGATGCCGCGTGTCGCCAGCGCATGGACCGCGACCGGCTTGCCCGCCGCGTGCGCTTCGTCGGCGCCCGCGCGCAACTCCTCGACGCTCATCTGCGCCTGTGTGGGAAGCTCGCCGGGCGTTCCTGCGCCACCGGAGGCCATCATCTTGAGCACGTCCGCGCCCGCCTTGATCTGCGCCCGGGCCGTTCGTCGCACGTCGTCCGGCCCATCCGCCTCGATGCTGAGATTGGCCCAGCCATGGCCGCCCGTCATGCAGATCGCCCGCCCGCAGGCGAGGAGCCGCGGCCCTTGCAGCCAACCCTTCGCAAGCGCCTGCTTGAGGCCGAAGACCGCGTCGGTCTGGCAGCCGAGATCGCGGATCGTCGTGACACCTCCGCGCAGTGCCGACTGCACATAGCGCGCGCCCCACAGCGCCGCCGCGGGGTCGGACAGGCGTCGCATCTTCGTCTCGTGAAAGATGTGGATATGCGTGTCGATCAAGCCCGGCGTGACAGTGCCGCCGCGTGCATCGATGCGCTCCGAATCACCCTCGAACGTGCCGAACTGGCTCGCGGGTCCCACCGCCGCAATACGGCCGTTCTCGACGACGACGACGCCGTTCTCGATGGGTGGCGCAGCGGTGCCGGTGACGACGAGCGCGCCCGTGATGATCGTCCTGCCCTGCATTCCTACTCCTTCAGGCCCGTGCCGGCGACGCTTCGGATGAAATAGCGTTGGAGAAAGACATAGGCGATGACGATCGGAGCAATGGCGAGCGCCGCCGCCGCCATCAGCATCGGAAAGTCCGTGCCGTAACGGTCGTCCTGCAGCAGCGCCATCCCGAGCGCGAGCGTGCGCATCTTCTCACTGCTGGTGACGACCAGCGGCCAGAGCAGGTTGTCCCATTCGTCGAGGAAGCGCAGGATCGCAAGGCTCACGAGCGGCGCAACATTGAGCGGCACGACGATGCGGAACAGGATGCGCCACTCGCCGGCGCCGTCGATCCGCGCGGCGTCGATCAGGTCGATCGGCATGCGCCGGAAGGCCTGGCGCATCAGGAAGATGCCGAAGCTGCTGACCGCGAACGGCGCGATCAGTCCCTGGTACGTGTCCAGCCAGCCGAGGTCGCGGACGATGATGTATTGCGGAATCAGGATGACGATGAACGGCACCATCATCGTCCCGATCACGACGGCGAAGATCGCCTGCCGGCCGGGGAACCGGTAGACCGCAAGCGCGTAGCCGGCGAGGGTCGAGAAGAACAGGTCGCTGGCCGTTACGACGATCGATACGAACAGGCTGTTGCCGAAGAATGTGCCGAACGGGATGCGCTGAAAGACGCGCTCGATATTCTCCGCGAGCTGCGGATGCGCAGGGATGAACCAAAGCGGCTTGGTGAACAGGTCCTGCTGGACCTTCGCGGCCGTCACCAGCATGAACAGCAGCGGCAACAGCATCAGCGTGCTGACGAGAACAAGCAGGACATGCGCACCAGGATGGCGCAGTCGCAACGCCGTCATTCGCCGGCCTCGCTGCGCAGCAGCCGGAACTGGATAACGGTGAGCACGAGCAGCGCGGCGAACATGACGATCGCCATCGCCGAGGCGTAACCCATGCGGTTGAACTGGAACGCATTCTGGTAGATCAGGAACGGTAGCACGGTCGTGGCATCGTTCGGGCCGCCCTCCGTCAACGCGTATACGGCGCTGAAGGTCTGCGACGTGCGGATGATGCCGATCACCAGCGCGAACAGGATGTACGGCTTCAGCAGCGGCAGCGTGATGCTGCGGAACACGCGGGATGGCGCCGCGCCGTCGATGCGTGCCGCCTCATAGAAGCTCGCGGGAATCGATTGCAGCCCGGCGAGGAAGATCACCAGATAATAGCCGACATTCTTCCAGATGCTGACCACCACGAGCGCGGGCAGCGCGAGGTCCTCGCGATTGAGCCACTGGATGTTGGTCAGGCCGAACGGGGCGGTGAACATCAGGTAGAGACCGCCGACGGGCGAATAGACGGCGCGCCAGATCATGGCGACGACGACCATGCTGAGCACGACAGGGGCGAAGATGATCGCCTGGTAGACGCCGCGTGCCTGCATGGGGCGGTCGAGCGCGACGGCGAGGCCGAGTGCGAGCGGGAGCGTGACGATCAGGAAGCTGCCGGAATAGGCGACCGTCACCCACGCGGCGTGCAGGAAGTCATCGTCCCCGAGCAGGCGGACATAGTTGCGTATCCCGATGAATTTCTGCGGGCCGATCAGGTCCCAGGAGGTCAGGCTGACCCAGACCGCGTTCACGACGGGATAGATGAAGAACACCGCGAAAAAGGCGGCGGCGGGCGTCACCATGATCAGCCCGGTTCGCGCCTGGCTGCGAAACGGCGTGCCGACGCGCGCCCGGGGCCGCGCCGCGCCGCGCGGAACGGAGAGAGCCGTGCTCACCCTTCGAGCATGCGGTCGATGCCCTTCGCGAGCGCCGGCACGACCTTGTCGGGGGAGTCGCCGGAGGCCGAGATCTGGTCATAGGCGCGCGCGACGAGCGCGGCGAGCTGGTTGAATTTCGGCGTACGCGGCGTCGGCACCCCGATCGCGGAATCCTCGAGGAACACCTTGGAGTAGGAGATCGTCCCGATGCTCGTGTTCTTCGCCAGATCCTTCCAGGGCTGGATGTACTGCGCCTGCCGGACCCAGATCTCCTGGTTCTTCGGATCGTTGGTCATGAACGAGACGAAGCGCCAGGCATCGGAAACCGACGTCGATTTCGCGTTCACCGCCCAGATCCAGGGATTGAGCCGTGTCGCCTTCTTGCCGTCGGTGAATTGCGGAAGCCGGGCGATGCCGTAGACGCCCTGCTTGTAGCTCACCGCCGGATATTGCTGCTCCAGGGCGGGCGCCAGCCAGAAGCCGGAATTGATCATCGCCGTCCGGCCGGCGCCGAAATCGTCGATCGGCGAGATCACCGGCGCGAGGCCGAGCGCCGAGAACGGTGGCTGGCCATGGAAGCTCTCATACAGATACTGAAACGCCGCGTGTCCCCCGGCGCTGTCGAAGCCGTTCTTCGTGCCGTCGGCATTGAGGAAGTCCACGCCCTTCTGCGGCAGCAGCGTGCCCCAATAGTAGAAGTGCGAGGACAGGCTTCGCGCCTCCCAGCTCCATCCCGCGCGGACAATGTTGCCGTTGCCGTCCTTCTTGACGAGCTTGCGCCCGTATTCCTCCACTTCTTCCCAGGTCGTCGGCGGCTTGTCCGGATCGAGCCCGGCGTCCTTGAAGACGTCGCGGCGGTAGTACATCGAGATCGAGGCCGAATCCATCGGAATGCCGTAGAGTTGTCCGCCGACCATGAAGCCGTCGAGGCTTCCCGGCTGATAGGCCGCGATCAGGTCCTGAAGCGATGCAAATCCGAACGCCTTCGGATCGACCGGCGCGACCAGCTTTCGGTAGACGTAATTGGGTAGATTGTTGTCACCGACGGAAACGATGTCCGGGCCGCCGCCGCCCCCCGACCACGCCGTGAGGATCTTGGTCTCGAGTTGGTTCGTCTCGAAATTCTCGTACTGCACGTCGATGCCTCTGGCTTGCTTGAAGCCAGGCGCCATCGTCTTCGAGACGATGTCCACCAGCGACGGATAGTTGTGGCTCCAATAGACGAGCGTGCCCCCGGCAGCGTGCGCGTCGCGATCTCCAAGCGCCGCGACGACTGCCGCGCCCCCGAATCCCTGCAGTACCTTACGACGCAGAACCATCGCTCTTCTCCCTTCGCTCACTCGTTCGACCTCACCATCCGATCGACCAGCTCATTCGACGTGGATCGGCGCCGCCGCGCAGCACGCCGCTGCGTGCATCGCGGCGGATCGCGCAGATCGCGCCGGCCTGAGCGGCGAGTGGCGGCCAATGGCGGACCTCATGACCCGCCGCACGCAAGCCCGTGCTCAGCGTCTCGGGCGCGCGCGATTCGAGCTGCACCAGATTCGGCTGCGCCGGGTTCGGGTCCTCCGTCGCGGGCGCGTCGAAGCTCGCCCAACGCGGCGCCTCGATGGCCGCCTGCATGTCCATTCCGAGATCGAGGTGATTGACCAGGTATTGCAGCATCGCCTGCAACTGCACCTCGCCGCCCGGCGTGCCGAATGGCATCACACCCTCCGCATCGACGAGGATCGCCGGGCTCGGCGTAAGCCGCGGCCGCTTGCCCGGCGCGACCACGTTTGGATCCGCCGGATCGAGCGACGCCTGCAAGCCGCGGTCGGAGATGCCGAAGCCGAGTCCGGGCACCATAGGCGAGACCAGGATCGTGCTGTCGCTCGGCGAGGCGGAGAAGGCGCGCCCCTCCCGATCCACCACGCAGGCGTAGGTTGTGTCGGGGGAGGCGGCGGCGACGAGGCGCGGCGGTGCCGACTGCCTGGCGATCCCGCTGATACGGCCGCGAAGCTCGGCGGCATGGACGTCCGAAAGGAGGCGCGCGAGCGGTACGTCGACGACGTTGGGATCGCCATAATGCGTATTTCGGTCGCGCAGGCAGAGCTTGACGGTTTCGATCAGGACGTGGGCCCGCTCCGCCTCGCTCATCCGTCCGAAGTCGAATCCGTCGACGACGCGCAGCATCTGGGCGAGCGCCGGGGCCTGCGACCATGGGCCGCCGCAATAGAGGGTTCGGCCCCGATACGGAACGGCGACAGGCTCGTGTTCCTCGACGGCGTAGCCATCGAGGTCCGCGGCGGTGATGAAGGCGCCGATCTCCTTGGCAAAGCCGCCGACACGCTCGGCGATCTCGCCGCGGTAGAAGGCGTCGCGGGACGCGCGAATGCCCGCCTCCCGCGTGCCCCCTGCGGCGTGCTCGGCGGCCGCGAGGCGGCGCAGGGTGTCGGCCAGATGCGGTTGGCGGACGAGTTCCCCGTTCTCAGGCACGCGGCCTGCCGGGAAGAAGACCTCCCGCGTATGCGTCGCCTCGGTCCGGCGGTCGAAGACGATCCGCAGGTTGTGGCGGAGGAAGTCGTA
>DATAPS010000008.1:0-2142 GCA_036265085.1 Acetobacteraceae bacterium
GACATGGCCATCGGCGGGCGGCTCGATGTGTCGGCGGGGGAGCCTGTGCGGATCGCGGGGCGGCTGCTGGATGTACGCACCGGGCGGCAGGGACCGTGGTACTTCGTCGGGTTCGGGGACGGGAACGTCGTGGTGATCAGCCCGTATCTCGCGCAGGTGATCGAGACGGAGACGCTGACCAAACTCGGGCTCGATCTCGCGGCGTTCGATGTGATCGCGCTGAAGTCGCGGGTGCATTTCCGGCGCGGGTTCGACGATACCGGGTTCGCGAAGACGATTCTCCTCGTCGAGCCGGACGAGCCGTTCCTCGGGACTGTGCGGCTGGAGGCGTTGCCGTACCGGAATGTTGATATCCGGCGGTTCTACCCGTATGGGGAGGTGGCGTTTCCGTAGAGAGGGTCTCGACCCGCCGATCGCCGCGGTGCCGAGACGGTGGGTCGAGACCCGCGCTACTTCAGTCCTGTCAGGGCCATGTTCTCGAGGATGCGGCGGCGCATCAGCAGGAAGATCGCCAGCATCGGGATGACGCTCACGACCGAACCCGCAGTGAGCTTGCCGTAGTCGTTGGTGAAGGCGAACTGGAACGCGGTGAGGCCGAGTTCCATGTTGAACAGCTTCTGGTCGTTCGCCACCAGCAACGGCCAGACGAACATGCCCCAGGCGTTGATGAACGCGAAGATCGCCACCGCCGCAAGTGCGTTGCCGGAGAGCGGGATGATGACGCGGCGCATGATCCACCACTCCGACCCGCCGTCGACGCGCGCGGCTTCGAGATACTCGGTGGGGATTGCGGACGAGACGTGCTGGCGCATGAGGAAGATCCCGAACGCCAGGAACAGGTAGGGCAGCACGATGCCTTGATAGGTGTTGATCCAGCCGAGCGAGATCAGCTGAAAGTACAGCGGAATCATGTAGCTCTCGAACGGCACGATGGCGGTCGCGAGCAGCAGGCCGAAGATCAGCGCGCGACCGGGGAAGCGGTATTTCGCGAAGATCGCGCCGGCCAGCATCGACGTGATCGCGGCCGAGCAGGTGGCGACCAGCGAGACGGCGACGGAGTTGACGAAGAAGCGGGCGAATGGCGCGGTCTCGAACGCGCCGGTGTAATTCTCGAACGTCGGCGCGCGCGGCAGGAACACCGGCGGCCAGATCGCGATCTCGGTCGGCGGCTTGAACGAGGTCACGACCATCCAGATCATCGGCAGCACCATCACGACCGCGCCCAGCATCAGGACGGCGTGCGCGAGCAGGTGCCAGGGCGAAGTGCGGCGGCGTTTGCGCGGCTGAACGGCCATCACGCCTCCCGTGCCGGGTCGTTCCGGCTGATGCTGAATTGCGCGACGGTTATGCCGATGACGATGAAGGTCAGCATGACCGCCTCCGCCGAAGCATAGCCCATATGCCGGTAGGTGAAGCCGTTCTGGTAGATGTCGAACACCAGCATGCGCACCGCCTGCCCGGGCGCGGATTGCGAGCCGAGCGTCATGACATAGACCTGCGTGAACACCTGGAACGAGGCGATCGTCGATGTGACGACCACGTAGAGCATGATCGGCCGGAGCAGCGGCAGCGTGATGCGGCGGAAGCGCTGCCAGGGTGTGGCGCCGTCCAGGCTCGCGGCTTCCAGATATTCGGTGGGGATGTTGCGCAGGCCGACGAGGAACAGGATCATGCTGTAGCCGATCACCCGCCAGATCCCCATGATGACGAGCGCCCAGAGCGCGATGTCGGGATTCGTGAGCCACGGGATCGCGGGGATGCCGAGCAGCGACAGCAGGTAATTCAGCGCGCCGTAGTTGTAGTCGTAGATCCACTTCCACGCGATCGCCATCGGCACGATCGGCGTGATGTAGGGCAGGAAGTATACGGTCTGATAGAACGCGGAGAGCGGCGAGCGGCGGCTGAGGAACACCGCGAGCGGGAGGGCGAGCACGGACGCGACCGCGACGGTGCAGACCGAGTAGATCGTGGTGTTGCGCAGCGCGAGCTGGAAATTCTCATCGCCGAGCAACGTCGCGTAGTTGTCGAGGCCGATCCAGGGGCGGATCGGGCTGATCAGGTTCCATTTGTAGAAGCTGAGCAGGAGGGAGAAGCCGATCGGCAGAATCCGCACGTAGAAGAACAGCGCGATGATCGGCAGCA
>DATAPS010000009.1:0-29072 GCA_036265085.1 Acetobacteraceae bacterium
GCTGTTCGGCGCGGGTCTGCTCGGGCTTGGCGTGGTACGCCTCCGCAAGCGCTCGAGACCTGTCGCTTAAGCACCGATCACTTGAGGCCGGAGGCGGTCCGGCGACCGCCTCCGGTGCCGATCGTCTCCTGAGCCAGTCAGGCGCTACTTCCCACCTCGGCGGTGATCGCGGCCGCCGAACCGTCCTGTATTTGCCCGTGATAGCGCACCATCAGCGCCGTCACATCATCTGACGCCGGGCAGCCTGCCGCGAAGCCGTCGAGATCGGCGATGAGATCCGTGAGCAACATGTCGGGCGCCGCCGGGCCCCCCGCCGCAAGGCGCGCGTGCAGCCGCGCCTCGCCGTACGGCTCGCCCGCGCGGTTGAAGCACTCGGTCAGGCCGTCGGTGAACAGCATCAGGCCATCGCCGGGCACGAGCGAGACGGTATGCTCCGCGTACGACGCTTCGTCGATGAGCCCGAGCAGCGGCGACGGCTTGCCGTGCGCGATCTCGATGGCCCCCGCGGCGCGCATCACGTAGGGCATCGCGTGGCCGCCGCTGGAGAAGGTGAACAGGCCCGTACGCGAGTCGAGGATGCCGTAGATGACGGTCACGAACAGCGACAGGGGGTTGCGCGCGATCAGCAGCCGGTTCGCTTCCGTCAGACATGCGGCAGGCGAGAGCTGCCGGAGCGCCACGTCCTGCACGATGGTCCGGGCGAGCACCATGAAAAGCGCCGCCGGCACTCCCTTTCCGCTCACGTCGCCGACGACGACGCCGAGGCGATCGTCGCCGAGGGAGAACATGTCGTAGAAATCGCCGCCGATCATGCGTACCGCGCGCATCATCGCGTGACCGGTGTAGCTGCCGTGCGGCGGGAAGGTGGTCGGCAGGATCGACTGCTGTAGCGTGCGGGCGACGCGCAGTTCCTCGTTGATCTGGCTCTGCGCGAGCATGAGGTCGGCATTGACCGCGGCGAGTTCCCGCGTGCGCGCGGCAACCTGCGCCTCCAGCCCCGCCTGATGCCGCAGCAGCCGCTCGTGCAAATGGACGTTGCCAAGCCCGACGCCGACCATGGCGCAGACCGTGTCGATCAGCGCGAGGTGGTCGGCGTCGAACGGGGCGCCGGCATGGAGATAGACGATCGCCCTGCGTCCATCCGGCGTGCGGATCCGGCGGACCAGCTCTCCCTCGGATGTCGCCGGCTCGCGCCCGGCAAGCCCCCGGGCGATCGCCGCGGCGACCGCGTCGGGCATGGCGTCCTCATAGCTGCGCCCTTGCACGGCGGCGTAGCTGCCGGCGCCGGCGACGACGACGAAGGGTGACTCGGTGTCCTGACCGGCTTCGTCGGCGCGGATGATGACGACGCCCTCGCAGGCGTGGCCGCACAAATCGATCAGCTGACGCAGCAGCGTCTCCGCGAAGCTCGTCTGGCTGTGCCGCGCGAACAGTTCCGGCGCCCCGGCGATGATGCGTTCCAGTCCGCGGCGGCTGCGCTGCAGCGCCACGATGTCGGCGTAGGAGCGGAGTGCTGCGATGGTCGCGGTGAACAGCTTCTGCGCGGTCAGCTCGGTCTTCGACTTGTAGTCGTTGATGTCGTAGTTGACGATGACCTCGCGCTCCGGCGCCTGCCCCGGCTGTCCGGTGCGCAGGATGATGCGCAACTGCGAATTGCCCATCTGGTCGCGGATCTCGCGCACGAGCCTGAGCCCCGCGTCGTCGTCCTCCATCACGACGTCGAGCAGTACCACCGCCACATCCGGCGTCTGCCGCAGCATCGCCGCCGCCTGCCGGCCGGAATAGGCGCTGAGGATCTCGACGCCGCGGCCCTGGAACCGCACGTCGGCGAGGACGACGCGGCTGATCGAATGGACGCTCTCGTCGTCGTCCACGATCAAAACGCGCCACGGTGCGGCGAGGGCTTGGGACGCCGCGGCATCGGCCGCGTCATCGATGAGGAATTCGAGATCGGAGGCGACCGCGCCGCTCATCGCGTCGTGTATCGGGGCATTCTCACGGTGAAGCAGGTCCCCACGCCGACGGAAGATTGGCACTCGATCCTACCTCGCAACGTGTCCGTGACGATGTTGAAGACGATATTGAGGCCGAGACCGGTGCCGCCGCTGCCGCGCTTCGTGGTGAAGAATGGGTCGTAGATCTTCGGCATGATCTCGGGCGGTATGCCGCGCCCGAAGTCGGTGACGGTGAGGATGACGTCGGAGCCGGCTTGCTGCGCCGCCAGCGCGATTGTCCCGCCGCGGCCGCGGTCGTACGCATGCCCGATCGCGTTGCTGACGAGGTTGGACAGCACCTGCGCGAGCGGGCCGGGGAAGGTGTCGAGCTGGATGCCCTCGGGGCAGTCGAGCGTCAGCGTGTGTCCGGCCTTGCGCACCTCCGGCGAGAGGCTCGCCATGAGCTGCTCGAGGAATTCCCGCAACTCGAAGCTGCGGGATTGCTCGCTGGTCTGATCGACGGCGACCTGCTTGAAGCTCTGGATCAGCTGCGCGGCGCGCTGGATGTTGTAGCGCAGCAGCTCCGCGCTCTCGTTCGCGAGATCGACATAGGCTTGCAGGTCGGAGCGCTTCATCCGGTTCTCGGTGAACGCCTGCCGGAACTCGCCGGTGCGCTCGCCCAGATGCGTCGCCGCGGTGAGCGAGACGCCGATCGGCGTATTGATCTCGTGCGCGACCCCCGCCACGAGCTGCCCGAGCGACGCCATCTTCTCGGATTGCACCAGGCGGTCGCGCGCCTGCCTGAGATCCTCGAGTGCGTCGCGCAGGTCGTTGGCGGTTCGCTGCACCTCCTCGATCAGCTCGTCCTTGGCGGTCAGCGCGGCTTCGAGCAGGCGGGACTGCACGCGCATCAGCAGGTCGACTTCCAGGACGCGCAGCCCGCCCGGCGTTTCCACGAGGATCGGCTCGTACTGGCGCTCCGTCCGCGACAG
This sequence comes from Acetobacteraceae bacterium, assembly GCA_036265085.1. Taxonomy (GTDB): domain Bacteria; phylum Pseudomonadota; class Alphaproteobacteria; order Acetobacterales; family Acetobacteraceae; genus DATAPS01. The sequence continues at coordinate 2,927 of DATAPS010000009.1, forward strand.
GGCCGCCTCGACCGCGGTCGCAACCGGCGTTGCCGCGGGAAGCATGAGCGGATGCAGATCCATCGCCGCCTCGAGCTGCTCGACCGGCCGCTTGATGTAGATGTCGCGGCCCATCGGCTTGCTGAGCTCCGCCATCAGTCCGCGGCGGGACAGCAGCCCCAGCGTTTTGCCGCAACGATCGATGACGCAGGCCGGCAACCCGCGCTCGGCGATGAAGCGCTGCTCGATGTCGCCGGTCCGCACGCCTGCGTCGAACGTGGCGTCCCACAGCGACAGCTCGCCGACGGTCTGCGAGGTTTGGAGCGGGCCGCCCGGCTGCGTCTGTGCGTCCATCGCCGCTCCGGTCAGGCGAGCATGTCGAGCCCGATGCTCGCATTGCTGCAGAAGAGCTGGATCAGCTTGTGGTCCATCGGCTCGAGCTGGCGCATCGTCTCCATGTACAGTACCGTCGTGCGGTTCATGCGCGAGTGGAAATAGACGATGCTCCGCTTGGTCATGAAGATGCTCTCGCCTGAGCGCAGCACGTCCTGGATCGCGTTGACGACGACCGGTTCGAGGCTCGCGACGGAATGGTTCACGAGCGCGGTGAACCGGCCCGAGCCCGCGACGACGTGCAAGGTTTTGGGATCGGTCTCGCTCGTGTCGTTCTCGCTGCGCTTGACGCTGACCATCACCGCGTCGATGCCGACCTCCAACAGCGAGCCGAGCTGCAGCAGCACGCCGGAGAGGAAGAGCTCCATGGACCGGATCTGGAACAGCGAGGCGGACGCGGAGATGATCTTTTCCAGCCCGCGCCGGCTGGTCTCGATCGTCATGATGTCCTTGTAGGAGCGCAATGCCGTCACCATCGCGCTGAAGAGCTTCTGAGACGTGAGCTCCGACTTCTCCTTGTAGTCATTGATGTCGTAATCGACGATCACCTTGCGTTCCGGCGCCTGACCCGGTTGACCCGTGCGTAAAATGATACGGACGTAGTCGTTGCCCAGCGCACCGCGGATGTCGCGCGCGAGGTTGAGCCCAGCCGTCTCCGTCTCCATGACGACATCGAGGAAGACGACCGCGAGATCGGGATTGGCTGCGATCACTTCGTGGCCTTCGCGGCCGGAATGGGCCGAGAGGAACTGAAGCTTGCGGTCGCGGAAGCGGAAGTCGGAGAGCACCATTTTCGTCACGGCATGGATCTGCTCGTCATCGTCGACGATCAGCACCTTCCAGACCGGTTCGGGAAGGGTTTCCGAGTCGCTGGCCGCATCGTCTGCGAATAGGAGGTCGTCCTCGGTCTCAGTCATCAGCGTCGGGCGTCTTTCCTGGCTCTGCGGGCACGTGCAGTGGGAAGCGCACGGTAAACTGGGTGCCGCGTCCGGGCTCACTGTGTACCGCGATCTGGCCCCGCAGCGTGCCGGTCACAAGATTGTAAACGATGTGCAGACCGAGCCCGCTGCCACCGCTGCCGCGCCGTGTGGTGAAGAACGGATCGTAGATGCGGCCGACCAGGGCGGCGGGGATGCCGCGGCCGTCGTCCGCGTAGGCGAGCTCGATCGTTGCAGCGTCGATGCGGCAGACGGTGATGCGGATGTTGCCGACGTCGCCCGGACCGTAGGCGTGCATCAGCGAGTTCAGCAGGAAATTCGTGAGCAGTTGCGAAAGCGCGCCGGGATAGCCGTCCACCTCGATATGCGGCGGGCATTCGACGGTGATGCGGTGGCCCGTCTTGCGCAGGCGCGGACGGAGGCTCAGCAGAACTTCTTCGATATAGCCTTTCAGATCGAACCGCCGCCGCTCGCCGCTGGTCTGATCGACGGCGACCTGCTTGAAGCTCTGCACGAGCTCCGCGGCGCGTTCGCAATTGGCGACCATCAGCCGGGTGGTCTCCGTCAACAGCCCGACGAAGCCGACGAGGTCGCTCTTCTTGAGCCGGTTCTCCTCGAGCAGCGTGGAAAACTCGGCGACCTTGTCGTAGAGATGCGAGGACGCGGTGAGCGTGTTGCCGAGCGGCGTGTTGATCTCGTGCGCGACGCCGGCAACGAGCGAGCCCAGCGCCGCCATCTTCTCCGCCTGGATCAGATCCTGCTGCGCCTGCCGAAGTGCCTGTTCGGCGCGCTTCTGTGCAGTGACGTCGAACATGATGCCGTTGAACCGCCGCCGTCCGCCTTCGTTTGAGCTGCGGCGCCCTTTCGCGACGACCCAGATGATGCCCCCGTCGAGCCGGCACAGACGATAGGTCGCCTCATAGACGCCGACGTCCGCGCCCGCTTCCGGCACCGGGCGATCGCTTTTCAGATACTGCCGAATGCCGCGGATGACGCGCGCGGCGTCCTCGGGGTGGATGTGGCGCTCCCAGACATTCTCGTCGGCGCCGGTCCGTTCGTCGTCGGAGTAGCCCAGCATCCGGTAGAATTCCTGTGACCACCACGTCGTGCGCCGGGTGAAATCGACCTCCCAGATCGCCGATCGCGTGCCGGTCACCGCCAGGTCGAGCCGCTCCTCGCTCGCGCGCAGCGCATCGATCGTGAGGCGACGCCGGGTCACGTCGTCGAGCCAGACGAGCACCGCCGGCGCGCCTTCGAACCGCGTCGGCTCGGCGCTCATCAGCACCCAGACCGAGTGGCCCTCCTGCGTTGCCCATTCCAGCTCGCGGCGCGGCAGCCGTTCGCCCCGCGCGAGGGCCGCCCGCACGATGCTCCGCTCCGCAGGCTCGACCAGGAACGTGTCGAGCGCCGGCCACGACCGGTGCAACCCGACCGTAGCGCCGTCGGCTGTGGCGATGTCGCGGAACCGTGCGTTTCCGTAATACACCCGCATGTCGGCGCCCACGACCGCAACCCCGATCGGGCAATGGTCGAGGATCTCGGTCACCACCTCGGCATCGCCGAACGGAGCCGCGGCGGTGAGGACGTCGATCTGCGGCTTGCCTTCCATATCTGTACCGAATCCTTGGAGCGAAGCCGGCACACGCCGGGCAGCGGTCACCACCCTGTTACCACTCTACATGCGCGCCCGGGCCGCATCAAAAACAGTTCTGCAAGAAAAATGTCACGAAACAAACCTGCCGGGTAAATCACAATCGGACTGCCCATGCGCTCCGGAGCGCGGTAATCGAGACATCGGCAAGGCTTGGAGCCATCGGGATGGAAATGGCGACTGAGGCGCTGGACGGCGGCGTGACAAAAGTCAATCTGGTCGGGCGCCTCGACATTCTCGGCGCGCAGAAGATCGACATGCAATTCGCGATCCTCTCGGGATCTCATCGCAAGGTCATCGTCGATCTCGAGCGCGTCGAGTTCCTGGCCTCGATGGGCATCCGCACGTTGATCGTCAGCGCGAAATCGGTGAAATCGAAGGGCGGCCGGATGGTGCTGTTGCGACCCAAGCCGGATGTCGAGAAAGTCCTGGTCGAGACCGGCACCGATACCGTGATCCCGATCCTCGGCGACCTCGATTCAGCGATCGCCGCCGTCTCCGGATAAGCGCGCGTGGGGACGACAATCGCTGTGACCGACGAGCCCTCACGGACCGCGACCGTTCCGGCCGACTTGGAAGCGTTTCCGCGGATCGTCGCGTGGGCCGAGGAGGCGGCCGCATGGCTCATGCTTCCCTCCTCGACGACGTATGCGATCCAGCTGTGTCTGGAAGAGGCGTTCACGAACATCGTCCGGCACGGCTATCCCGCCGTGGACGATCGCGCGGGACGCGGGCGGGATGTGCGGCTGAGCATCGAGCCGGTGGACGCCGACGTGACCCTCACGATCGAGGACTGGGGCATTCCGTTCAATCCGGTCGAATTCCACTCCCTCGCCACCCCCGCCTCGATCGAAGACGCGATCGTCGGCGGCCAGGGGATCCGGCTGATGCGGCGCTTCGCGCAGGAGATGCGCTATCAGCGCCGCGGCGACTGCAACGTTCTCCGCCTCCGCTTCACGGTGACCGCGAAAGCGGGCGCCTGACCCGGAGCCGCTCCTCACCGGGCGGCCGTTGACGGCTCGGCGCTCCCACGCGCCGCCGCCTCGTGGACGACCATGCGAACGGGCCGCCAGAGTGCCTCGCGCTGCTGCGCCGTCAGGCCCGCGGCGAAACCGCCATCGACCGGCAACGCGACGCCGGTGACGAAACCCGCGCGATCGTCCGCGAGATAAAGCACCGCTTCGGCGATATCCTCTGGCCGCCCGGCGCGCGCGATCGGCTGGAAGCCGGTGAGCGCGCCCGCGATTTCCTCTGTGACGCGATCCAGCGTCTGGCTCGGCAGGTCGGCTCGCCGGCTGAAGATCGGCGTCGCGATCGCCCCAGGACAGATGCAATTGACCCGGATGCGGTGCGGCGCGAGTTCCACCGCCGCACATTTCGTAAGGTGGATCACCGCCGCCTTGGCCACCGCGTAGGCCGGCGGCGTGCTGCCGGGCACGACTCCGGCGATGCTCGCGGTGGCGACAATCGCACCGTAGCCCTGCGGCTTCATCACCGCGACGGCGTGCTTGATCCCGAGCATCACCGATCGCAGCAGGAGATGCATGGTCGCATCCCATCCCTCCGCCGAGATCGTCTCGATCGGGTTCGGATCGCCCGCTGCGCCGGCGTTGCAGAACACCAGGTCGAGGCGCCCCCAGACTGACGGCGCAAACCCGATGGCGGTCGCGACGTCCGCTTCCTGAACGACATCGCAACGGACGAACCGAGCGGCATCGCCGAGCGCCGCGGCCAGACGCAGGCCGGAGGCCTCGTCACGATCGGCGATAACGACGCGACCGCCTTCCTCGACGAAACGCTCGGTGGTTCTTCTGCCGATCCCCGACGCTCCGCCTGTCACGACGGCGACCTTGTCCTGCATTCGCATCTGACGTCCTCCCGTCCGACGCGCGCCGCGTGCCCGCCGGCGGAGCGCGTCAGCGTTGATACGGTCGCGGCAGGAGCGCGCGGATGGGTAGCTTCACCGGCTGCGCGGGCGCGAGCAATCCTGGAACGATCACCAGGGCGTCGGGCGCGTAGTCGGTGATCATTTCGCGGCAGGCGCCGCAAGGAGAGACCACGGCGACCACGCGATCCGTCTCGTCCGGCTTGGGATGTCGCAGGGCGACCGCGGTCGCGATCGTGCCGTCGCCCTCCATCACCGCGCGTCCGAATGCGACCGCCTCGGCACAGATCGAGAGCCGCCCGACCGTCGCGCCCAGATGGATGCCGGTCCAGATCCGTCCATCGCGGCCTCGGATCGCCGCCGAGACGGTGTGCCAGAACGGCCGGTAATGGGCGAGAAGCGCCGCCCGCGCGGCCTCGATCAGGTCGAGGTCTGCGGCGTCGAGTGGCAGGCCCTCGTCGGGACTGGGGGTCGCGTCGAACAAATCGGAAAAGGTCAGTCGGCCGCTTCGGCTTCGGCTTCGTCGGTTTCGGGTGCGATCATCGCATTCGCCACCACGCCCGCCTGCGCCCGCACCCGCGCCTCGATCGAATCCGCCACCGCCGCATGGTCGCGCAGGAACTGCTTGGCGTTCTCGCGGCCCTGGCCGATGCGCTGGCTGTCATAGCTGAACCACGCGCCTGACTTCTCCACCACGTTCGCCTTCACGCCGAGATCGATCAGCTCGCCGACCTTGCTGATCCCTTCGCCATACATGATGTCGAACTCGACCTGGCGGAACGGCGGCGCAAGTTTGTTCTTCACCACTTTCACGCGCGTCTGGTTGCCGACGACCTCCTCACGGTCCTTGATCTGGCCGATCCGGCGGATCTCCATGCGCACCGAGGCATAGAACTTCAGCGCGTTGCCGCCCGTGGTGGTCTCGGGATTGCCGAACATCACGCCGATCTTCAGCCGAATCTGATTGAGGAAGATCAGCATCGTCTTGCTGCGCGACACGCTGCCGGTCAGCTTGCGCAGCGCTTGGCTCATCAGCCGCGCGTGCAGCCCCACATGGCTGTCGCCCATCTCGCCCTCGAGCTCCGCCCGCGGCACCAGCGCGGCGACGCTGTCGACGACGAGCACGTCGACCGCCCCGGACCGCACCAGCGTATCGGCGATCTCCAGCCCCTGCTCGCCCGCGTCCGGCTGGCTGATCAGCAGGTTGTCGACATCGACGCCGAGCTTGCGCGCGTAGATCGGGTCGAGCGCGTGCTCCGCGTCGATGAACGCGCAGGTGCCGCCGCGCTTCTGCGCCTCCGCGATCGCGTGCAGCGCGAGCGTGGTCTTGCCCGAGCTCTCCGGCCCGTAGATCTCGACGATGCGCCCGCGCGGCAGGCCGCCGATGCCGAGCGCCAGATCGAGGCCGAGCGAACCCGATGGGATCGTCTCGATATGCTCGTCACCGGGGCGCGCACCCATGCGCATGATCGAGCCCTTCCCGAAGGCCCGTTCGATCTGCGCGAGCGCCGCATCCAGCGCCTTATTCTTTTCCATGACCGTGTCCTCTGGGCTGCCGGCGTCCAGGCGCGTCCGACCGCGATACCCGAGCGCTACGGAGTCTGTCACATCCCGCGCGCCGATCGCAAATTAAGGGAAACTCCGGAGCGACCGCGTGTTCTATATCCGTTCCGGCGGGAGTCGACCAGTCCTATCCCCTGCGGCGGCAGCCACTTCGGACGTCAGTTCGTCGGGCGTATACGGCTTCGCAAGGAACCGGATCCCGGGCTTTTCGAGACCCGGAGCATATCCCGACACGAGAATGGCCGGTAGATCAGGTCGTCCGCAGCGCTCCCGGACCGCGTCGATGACCGCGAATCCCTCGATCCCCGGCAGGTCCAGATCCGTCACCAGCACCGCCGGCCGGCATGCCGGATCATCCAGCAACGCCAGTGCCGCCTCTCCCGATCCGGCCGCCATCACCGTCCAGCCCCGGCGCGACAGCACCCGTTCCGCCCCCCGGCGCACGACCGCCTCGTCCTCGACCAACAGCACCACCCGTCCCGCCGGTGCCGAATCAGCCGCGTCCGCTGCAGCGACATCGGGCTTCCGCATCGTCGGGGACGCGCTCGAACGAGGCAGATAGACCCGAAAGCAGGTCCCGGTTCCCACTTCGCTCGTCACGCTGATCAGGCCGCCGGCCCCGCGCACGATCCCGTGCACGGTCGCTAGCCCGAGGCCGTTGCCGCCGCGAGCGCGCTTGGTCGTGAAAAACGGGTCGAAGATGCGGACGAGCACATCCGGCGCGATGCCGATCCCGGTATCGGCCGCCTCGACGACCACATAGGGGCCGGCCGGGATCATGCCGGACGCGCCCGTGAGCGGCTCGGACAGATCGCAGGAGCGGCTCCGCAACGTCAGCCGCCCGCCGTCCAGCATCGCGTCGCGGGCGTTGAGGGCGAGGTTGAGCACGATCTGATCGAAGCCGGTCGGGTCGATGCCCACGCACGCATTGCCGACGGCGAGATCCAGCTCGATCCGGACACGGCTCCGCCACATGCCCTCCAGCAGCGCCGTGATGTCCTGGATCGCCGCATCGACCGCGACGGAACCGCTGGCAGCATCCTGCCGCGCCGCGAATCTGAGGAGTTGCTTGACGAGCGCACTCCCCCGCCCGGCGCTCGCCTTGATGGCGCCGATGTTCTCGGCCATCTGCCCGGCGTCGCGGCGAGCCGCGCCAGATTGCAGCAGAGCGTCGAGCTCCTCTGCAGCGGCGATGATCCCGGTTAGCAGGTTGCCGAAATCGTGGGCGACGCTGGCGGTCAGTTGGCCGAGCTGCGTCCAGCGATGGCTGCCGTCCGTCCGGGCCGCCCGCCGCATCGTCGTCTCGACGGAAGGAGCGGGCGCTGCGCTTGCGCCCGCGGCAGCGGCGACGACGACAAAAGCCGACTCGTCGTTCATGCCGCACGCTTCCGCTGGCGGCCGCGCAGGCCCCAAACATAAGCGATGATCTCAGCCACCGCCTTGTAGTGCTCGACCGGAATCTCCGTGTCCAATTCGACCAGGTGCAATGCCCGGGCCAGCGGCGGATTGGCGACCAGCGGGATGCGGTTGGCGGCGGCGATCTCGCGGATGCGTGCGGCCAGCTCGTCCACCCCTTTCGCCACCACGCGCGGCGCGCTGCCGCCCCGCTCGTACGCGAGCGCGACCGCGTAATGCGTCGGATTGGTCACGACCACCGCCGCCTTCGGGACGGCCGAGAGCATCCGCCGCCGCGCACGCTGCCGCTGGATCGTGCGCCGACGCGCCTTCACGTGCGGATCGCCGTCGCTGTCTCTCTGCTCCTCGCGCAGCTCCTGCCGGCTCATCCGCAAGCCCCGCGCGTGCTGCAGCCGCGCCCGGAGAACGTCGAAGGCGACGATCGCCGCCTGTGCCGCCAGCATCGCGGCCAACAGGGCGACGATCTGACGCGATGTCTCGTGCAACAGGCGTCCCGGATCCCACAGAACCGCGCCCGCGAGCGCGGGCAAGACCCGGCTGACAACACTCCATCCCGCCAAGCCGACGATGACCATCTTCAGCAGCGACTTCCCCGTCTCGAGCAACACGCCCGGTCCGCCAATCCGACTTAGGCCGCGCCGCGGATCAAGTCGGGAAAAGTCCGGAAGGACGGCGGACGGCGTGATCAGGAACCCGGTCTGCAGCAACGTCGCGGCGGCGCCCGCGACGAGAGCGGCGAGCGCGAACGGCGCGATGATCCCGAGCCCCGCCCGCAACGCGAGTCCGACCGCCTCTCCACGCCCACGGTCGTGCAGATGCTCGAGGAGGGCCGCCAGCGTATGTGCGGACGTGCCGAGCGCGTCCGGCAGGGCATTCACGAGCACCAGGATCGCCGACCCGAGCACGGCCAATCCGGTCGCCTCGCGCGAAAGCGGAACCTGCCCCGCCGCCCGCGCGCGCTCGAGGCGCCGCGGGGTGGCGGCCTCCGTGCGATCTGCGCCCTCCGCCACGGCGGGTTAGCGCCGCGCGCTACGGCAATGCCGCGAACGCATCGGCGACCCGCGCCTGCCACGTCTCGAGCAGCACGCCGCCGAGCAGCGCCAGCGCGGCAAAACCGCCCAGGATCTGTCCGGGCATCGCGGCGAAATAGATCTGCAGCTGCGGAATCAGCCGCGCCAGCAGGCCGGCCGAGGAGTGCCAGAGCAGGGCGAACACGATGAAGGGGGCGGCAAGTTGCAGAGACAAGGCGAATGCCGCGCCCACTGCGGATACGACGGTTTCGGTCGCCGCGCCGTCCGGAAGGAACACGCCGGGCGGCACCAGACGATAACTGTCCGCAAGGGCGCCGAGCGGAAGTGCATAGAGACCGGTCGCCAGCACGATCGTCGGACCGCAAAGGCCGAGTGCGCGGGACAGCACGCTGGTCTGCGCGCCCAGCGACGGGTCCGGCTGCAGGACATTCGCGAGCCCGGTCATTGCCGCAATGATCTGCCCGGCGATCGGCAAGGCGAGCAGCCAGAGCCGCGTGAGCCAGCCGAGCCAAAGGCCGGTCGCGATCTCGGCCAGCACCATCGCCGCGACGCGCCACGAAGCGGCGGACGCCGGCGGCACCAGAGGCGCGATGACCGGCAGCATGATCGCCGACAAGGCGAGGGCAAACCCGAGACGGATCTGTGCCGGCAACTCGAGCTCGCCGATCCCCGGCAGGAGCATGCAGACCGCTCCGGCTCTCGCGATCAGCAGGACCCAGCCGAACGCGAAGTGCGGCAGATCGACGAGCAGGGTCTCCGCCGTCACGAGGCGCCCGCCGCGGCCACGCGGTCGAACACCACTTGCGCGAAATCGGTCAGCGTCGTCTGCATGAACGATCCGAGGATCAGCAGCGTCAGTCCGATCGCGATCACTTTCGGAACGAAGGCGAGCGTCTGCTCGTTGATCTGCGTGACCGCCTGCACCAGCGACATGACCAAACCAACGGCAAGGGCGACGGCCAGCACAGGACCCGCAAGCTTCAGCACAATCAGCAAGGCTTCGCGCAGCAGGAGACCCGCGTCGGCTGCTTGCATGGTTCGACGCGACTCAGCGCGAATTCGCAACGGAACGGTGAACAGATCCGCCTATACGTCCGTGTGCACGGCCTGAGATCATATCGGCATCCTCATGATGTCCTGATAGGCCTGCACGACGCGGTCCCGAATCGCGACCGTCGTCTGCAGCGCGAGCTCGGCCTTCGAGACGGCCGTGACAACCGACGTGACGTCCGCGTGACCCCCGATGGCTTGCGCCGATTGCGCCTCCGCCGCGTGACCCGAATCGACGACCCCCTGCATGGCCTGCTGAAGGACGGACCCGAAATCGTGAGCGGGGCCGGCGGCCTCGTTTCCCGCAGTTCCACCCTCGACGCGTCGATAGGCATCGACGGCTGCCTGCGGCGTGACGGTGATGGTTGGGAGCGCCATGGCGTTCCGCCTATTTCAGCATCTCGAGCGTACGGAACGCGGTGCTCCGCGTCGTCTGCATCATCGTCAGATTGGCGCTGTACGACCGCTGCGCCTCCTTCATGTCCATCAGCTCGACGAATGCGTTCACGTTCGGGGTGCGCACATATCCGTCCGCGTTCGCTGCCGGATGCGAGGGGTCGTATTTGAGCGGGAGCGCGCTCTGATCCTCGGCAACACGCTTGACTGCGACCATCGGCACGCCGGACGCCCGGTCGACCTCGTTGGCAAACTCCACGGTCTTGCGGCGGTAAGGATCGGCATTCGGCGAGCTGCCCGTCGTGTCCTGGTTGGCGAGATTCTCCGCGATGACGCGCAGGCGCGTCGTCTGCGCTTCCATGCCACGCGCGGACACGTCGAGCGCTGTTGTCGTGTCCATCAGCCCTGCTCCGAAACGTGCAATGCGGTCTCGCTCCGTCAACGTCCGATCGCGGTGCGGAACATGCCGAGATAGGCCTTGTAGAGATCACTCGTGACGGCGTGCGCGAGATCGGTCTGCGCAACCTTGACGAGCTCCGCGTCGACGGAAACGGCGTTGCCGTCCGGCGCATGCTCGCCCGTGCTGGTTTGCAGCGACAGGTCCGTGACGCTCGTGCCGGCCATATGCCGCGAGTCGGTCATTGCAGGAATGAGCGATGCCTCGGCAAGCGAGGCGTCGAACGGCTTGACGTCGCGCGCACGCCAGCCGGGCGTGTCGGCATTGGCCAGATTCTGCGCAAGCACGGTTTCGCGCTTGCTGGCCCAGGCGAGCCTCTGATCGGCCAGATCGAAGAGAGCGATGCGATCGGGATCCATGCGAGTCATCCGAAGACTTGCCGAATATCGCCCGGAACGATTGACGGGGCGTTAAGGCGTGGCGAGGTCGGCCGATACGAAGCGTTAACCAGTTCGCGCGATGTTCCCGTCTCGACACCACCGCGGGCTGACCGCATCGGCAAAAGGCCGCACATGTCTCCCGGCTCGATCACTCTCGCCGTCGTCGCGCTCGCGGCGGTTCTGGCGCTCGTTCGCCTCGGTGCATTCGCGCTCCGCCGGGGTTGGATTCCGCGTGCCGGCCTTGGGCTGAACACCTTGGCCCGCCGGACGACGATCGTGGAATGCATGCGGCTGGACGCCCGGCGTCAGCTGCACCTGGTGCAGTGCGAGGGCCGCCGCGTGCTGATCCTCACCGGCGGCCCGCAGGACCTCGTGGTCGGTTGGGTGCCAGGTGAACCGGGATGATCCGCGCCCTGGCGATCCTCACCCTCGCGGCGGCGCTTGCGATCGTCGCCTCCACCGCTCCGGCTTGCGCACAGGCACTCAGCATCGATCTCGGGCCCGCAGGCGGCGCCAGCGCCACGTCACGGATCGTCGAGCTGACGGCGCTGATCGGCGTACTGTCTCTCGCGCCGAGCCTGCTGGTCATGGCCACCGCGTTCACCCGGATCGTGATCGTGCTGTCGCTGCTGCGGAGTGCACTCGGCACGCAGGGCGCTCCGCCCAACGCGGTGCTGATCGGGCTTGCGCTGTTCCTGACCTATTTCGTGATGCAGCCGGTATTCGATCAGGCGTGGACCACCGGGCTGCTGCCCATGTCGGACGGCCGCGTGACCGAGTTGGAGGGCCTTCGCCTCGCCGCGGAGCCGTTCCGCAAGTTCATGGCCGCGAACGTGCGGCCCGATGACATCCGCCTGTTCCTCGACCTCGCGCATGCCGCGGAGCCGGCCGCTGCCGACGAGACGCCGTGGCGCGTGCTCGTCCCGGCCTTCATCGTCGGCGAGATGCGGCGCGCGTTCGAGATGGGGTTTCTGCTCTACCTGCCGTTCCTGGTGATCGACATGGTCGTCTCCAGCGTGCTGATGAGCCTCGGCATGATGATGCTGCCGCCGAACGTCGTGTCGCTTCCGTTCAAGCTCGTGTTCTTCGTGCTTGTCGACGGATGGCGGCTGGTCTCGGGAAGCCTCGTGCGGAGCTTCCTCGACGCGCACTGAGTCCACGCCGCGCGTCAGCCGGGCAGGTGCCGCCTGATGTACGGCGGCAGCGCGAAGGCTGCGGCGTGAAGCTCGGGCGTCCAATACGAGGTTCGGCCGAGGACCCCGGCGGCCTGCGCGCGCTCGCGGATCGCGGCCGCCGGGACCGCATCGAGCCCGGGCTGCTTGGCCGCGAAGCCGAGCGTCATGAAGCCGCCGACATAGGTCGGAACCGCCGCGACGTAGGCGCCGACATGCGGGAAGAACCGCGCCCGCCGTGCGCTCGTGTCCCGCAATTCGTCGGCTTGCAAGAACGGAACCCCGCATTGGTTCACGATGATGCCGCTTCCGGTCAGAACTCGGGCCGCGTCGGCATAGAAACCATCGGTGAACAGGACCTCGCCCACCCCGATCGGATCTGTGCTGTCGACGATGATCACGTCGAATGCGGCGTCAGGGGCTTGCCGCATGTAGTCGATGCCGTCGCCCACGATGATCTCGGCGCGCGGATCGTCCCATGCCTGGCCGCCGATCGCGGGTAGATGCGCCCGTGCGAGCCGCATCACCTCGCCGTCGATCTCGACCATGACGGCGTGGGTCACCCCGCGATGCTGCAGCACGCGCCGGAGCACGCCGCCGTCACCGGCGCCGATGATCAGCACCTGTGCGCATGCCCCGTGCGCGAGCAGCGGCACGTGGGCGATCATTTCCTGATAGACGAACTCGTCCGCTTCGGTGATCTGCACCACGCCGTCGAGCATCATCACCGTGCCGTGCGCATGGCTCTCGAACACGAAGATATCCTGAAAGCGGCTCTGCACGCGCGCGAGTTCGCGCTTGATACGGAAGCGCTGCCCCCACGCGGCGTACAGCGTCTCGTTGACCCACGCGTCCGTGGTCATGCGGCGGCTCCAAGCGAAAATGGGGAATCTGTTCGCGCCGCCAGGCGCAGGATCGGCCCGGCGGCGACGCGGCGGCGCGTCAGTCGATGCGGCCGCGACGCTTTTCCTCGATGTCGATTCGCGCCGGCACGAAGGCGTCACGCAGCACCGGGATGGACAGCGCGGGATCGCAGGCGCCGCACATGAAGATGTCGACGGCCGCGAAGTCGCGCTCCGGCCATGTGTGGATCGAGATATGGCTTTCCGCCAGCACGATCACGCCGGACACGCCGCCGTTCGGCGAGAAATGGTGGAAATGGCTGTGCAGGATCGTGGCGCCCGCCGCGAGCGCCGCGCCGCGCAGCGCGCGATCGATGAACGCTGGATCGGTCAGGCGTTCCGCATCCCAGAGATCGACGAGCAGATGCGTTCCCGCGAAACGCATGCCGTCGCGCTCAACGAAATAGTCCTTCGCAACCTCCGCATCATGCCCGAGGCGGATGTCGTTCGTCTGGTTCTCGCTCGGAAGTTCCGAGACCATCCCCAGTGGCGCGAGTGCGTTCATCACGCTGCTCCCTTCCAACCAGCAGACGGCCTGTTGGACGCATGCCGTGCGCACGCGTCCCCTCGGGCCAAGGCCGCGGAACATGGGGAAGCGCGACTTCGCATGCAAGTGAAAATGCCGACGCATTTCCCACAGCGTCTGCATAGCGGGTTGTCGCGCCGGAGCTAGTTGCCGCGGGCCGCGCGGGGTCGGTCGTTCGCAGCGGCGGCCGTCCGGCCGAGTGCCTCGAGAGCCGCCGGAATGGTTCGGACGAGTGCCGCTTCGCGCGCGAGGACCGGAAGATCCGCGGCGTGGCGAATCGGCGCGCCGGTCAGCATGGTGAGCATCTCCTGCAAAGGCCCGGGTGGCATGCGCGGAACGTCGTGCGCGCTGAGTTCGGCCAAGGTCGCGTCGTCGGACGCTTCCGCGGCATCGGAGGCGAAGCGCAACACGAGCTTGGCCTGGGCATCGTCGAATGCACCGCTGCCCTGCAGAAGCGGGCCGATCGCCGGCTTCAATGCCGCGACGGCGGCCGGCCAGTCTTGAGATCCCTCCAGCAACTTGGCCCGGTATTCGGAGCAGGCCGGGGTCGCGAGATTCGCCAGTCGCGCGATCGCCTTGGCGAGATCGCCGCGCGCCGCGTCGGCGTGCGCACCGGCCAGTGTCCGCCGCTCGGCCAGTTCGGCCGGCAGGCCGGGCGCATCGGATGTTTCCAGGTCGCGCAGCGCAGCCGCCGCGTCGCCTTCCTGCAAATGAAGCTCCGCGCTTCGTGCGCCGATCTCGGCGCGTGAGACCCCCGGCTGGGTGCCGGCGGCGAGCCGTGCGAGTGCGGGGAGAGCCTGTTTCGGGAGATCGAGGGCGACGAGCCGGTCCGCGACTTCCGCCGCGATCGCACGGCCGGATTCACCGTCCGGAACGAGGTCAGGGTTTTCTTCCACGAACGCGATGAAGTCGAGCGGCGGCAGGGGTGTTCGCGCGTCGTGCTGCATCGCCTGCGCGAAGATCGCCGACAGCTTCGCACGGACCCCATCGTGCCGCTCCGGCCAATTGCGTTCGATCTCGCGCAGCTGCGCGACCGCGGGCCGGTAGTCACCGGTCTCGGCGCGTAGAACCGCAATCCGCTCATGCAACCGCGGCTCCGTTGCGTCGTCGCGCCAGGCGAACAGGAGCCGTTCAAGCGCGTCGGCCGCAGCCGCCGGCGTCAGCTGCTTGGTGGTGAGGCGCAGTTCGACGGACCGGACGGCGGCTTGTGCGCGCGCGCGTCGATCCGAACTCCTCGCGAGGCGATCGTATGCCGCGACGACGGGCGCGAGATCGGCGCCCGGGCGCGCCGCCATCTCGAGCGCGATCACGCGGGGAAGTTCGAGGCCCGGATCGCGTTGTGGCGCGGCAAGCACGCGCGCAACAACGTCCGCCTGTCCGCCCAGCGCCAACGTTTCCAGCACGCCCGGCAGGAGACGGTCCCGGAGCGGCGCGGGATACGACAGGAGCAACGGCAGCCCCCCCGCGAGCTCGGGCGGTGCGGTGTCCGACGGGCCGGCCAGCCGCGTCGCCCTGATGGCGCGCCAGAACGCCATGTCGCCCGAACCTGAGAGGCTGGGCGACTCGATGCCAGTCGCATCGGCGAGCCGCCCCTCCAGCATCGCCGCCATCGCGCCCAGCGCGATCACGTCGGGATCGTCGACGCCCTGCGGCGACTCTTCCACAGCCACACGCAGCAGGCCCGCGGCTTCCGCACCGAGCCCGAGCGCGACCATCGCCTGCGCCACCCCGACCCGCGCGCGCAGGCGTGATTGCGGAGGCGTGGCCGCCGCGGCGGCAACCGCCCGTTCGAGCCGGCGCCGCAGCTCCAGCACGGGAAGCGCCGGGAAGTCGAAGCGGCGCGTGATGGCTGCTGCTTCGGCAGCTGGATCGGCGATCTCCGGCTGCGCAGGCGCCGAAATCATGTCGCCATCGGCCGTGATGACGAATCCGGAGCCGGTTGCGTGCATGGCGAGGCGATCCGTCGCCGGTTCGACAACGACGCCTTGGAACGTCACCCGCAGGCTGAACCCGGGCGTCCGGCGCGCCACGGTAACCGCCTCCCCGGGTTGCCGCTGCGTGCCTACCAGCATCGTCGCGCCGGTGACCCCGTCCGGAACGGCGACAACAGCGCCCGCGTTCGCCGTCGCGAGCCGAAGTTCGCCCGCAGCGACCTCCTGGGAAAGCACGTTCAGCGGGAAGGCCGGCGCACTCACGATTCCGACCTCCCAACCCGATCGGAGCCGCCGCAGCCCGAGCGAGCGACCGGGCGGCAGAGGCACCCGAAGAAGGGTTGCGGCGGGAAGCAACTGGATTGCCGCGCCGCCGAATGCCGGGTCGTCGTGCGCAGCCGAAAGATCGACCGGCCGGCGCTCGTCGAACACGACGAGTCCGTCGTCACCGGCCCGGAATGCCGCCGCGCCCGTATCCGGTCCAAACGGCAGCCGGATCGCGCCGTCGGAGGCTGGACCGTCCTGCCGCGGCCCGGCCGGTACGACGCTGACGGCGAGCGCGAGCGTATCGGCGCGCGTGTCGGCCTGCGCTTGCCGCGGCGGTGGGGGGAGCGGCGATTGGGTGATCGCGGCGGCCGTTCCGCCGGACGGTTCGGGCGGGTCCGGCTGCACGAGTTTCGGCGCTTCCGCACTGGCCGGCGCTTCTGCACTGACCGGCGCGTCTGCACGCGCGGCCGACGGTTCGGCATGCGGCGGATCCGCCGATGCCGACGCCGGCGCCGGCGCCGGCGAAACGACCGGCACCGGCGCCACCCCGACCGGCGGGGCGCCCTCGTTCGAGGCAGCCGGCCTCTTGGGACCGGGCGGCGGAGTCGGGCGAACGGACGCGGGCACACTCGGCCGGAGCACGGGGAGCCGCGGCGCATCGAGCAGATCCAGGACGAGCCGGCCGGGCAATCTGGTCTCCCGGACCCGCACCCCCGGCGCGAGCGTGAGCATTGCGCGGCCGGGCTCCGCGCTCATCGCGAGCACATTCGTGAGCGGCGGGTTCGCCAGCTCCGGCACCCCCGATTTCGGGAACCGAATCACGACGGTCGCGCCGACCGCCTCGACCTCGGGCACGACGTCTGCCGGAACGTCGAACACGACCCGGCCATAACCGGGATGCACGCCCACGCGCATCACGGCAGCAGGCGTCTCTGCCCGCGAGCGCGCCGCGAAGGGCACGCCCGAGAGAACGATGAACGCGAGCACGGAGGCCAGTGCGGCACGAATCGGAGCGGTCAACAGCACGTCAATCGAAGCTCGCCAGCAGTTTGTCGACATCGGTCTGACCCATCGCGACCGCGGGCAGTTGCGGACCGCTCATCAGGGCGGTCTCCGCGGGCGTGACGTCGGCCGGCGGCGCGATCTCGGCAACGGGACGCGGCGAGCCGAATGTCGCGACCATTCGTGCCACCTTCTCGTCGATCAGCTTCAGTACGGTGACAATCTTGCTGATGCGCTGACCGGTGATGTCCTGGAAGCTGCAGGCCTCGTAGATCCGTGTCGTCGCTTCCTGCAGCCGCGCGGTGGCGGTCGCGGCGGCCGCTCCCGGCGCGCAGGGCGCCAGGGTCGCGGACACGCCGTCGAGCGTTTCGCAGGTTTCGAGAATGCGCTCCGTCGCGGCGGCGGTGTGCGCGACGATGGCGTCGAGCTCGTCGGTGGCCGACGGGATGTGGCTGGCGATGATGTCGCCCACGCGCATCGCCGCGATCTCGGCCTTGGCCGAGGCGATCGTGCGTCCGAGATCCTCCACTTGGGCGAGCAGGCTCGCCTCCGACGCGGCCAGGCTCGCGCGCATCGTGGCGAGGATCGACCTGACGGCGTCTTCGACCATGTCGCGATCGGTGATCGCGCGGGCCCCGGTCTGGATCGGACCGCCGCACCGGTCGAGCCGCGGTCCGGCCTGCATCGTCTCATGCATGACCGAGCACCTTCTCGATCTTGTCGCGCAGCGTCTCCGCATTGAACGGCTTGACGATATAGTTCGAGACGCCCGCCTGTTTGGCCGCAACGACGTTCTCTGCCTTGCTCTCCGCGGTCACCATGATGAACGGCGTCGTCTTCAGGCTGGCGTCGGCGCGCACCTCCTGCAGCAGCTGCAGCCCCGTCATCGGCCGCATATTCCAGTCGCTGATGATGAGGCCGTAATTGCCAGTCCGCAACTTCGTCAGGGCCTCCGCCCCGTCGGTCGCCTCGTCGACATTGTTGAACTCGATCTGCTTCAGGAGATTCCGCACGATGCGGAGCATCGTCTTGTAGTCGTCCACGATCAGGACGTTCATGGTCTTGTCGATGCTCATCGCGATTGCTCCAGCTTGGCGGCCGCGACTACGGGGCGTTGATCACGTGTCAGCCGCCGTGCGCGGACGGGGCGCTGCTCGCGGCCGCGCCGGGTTCACTCACGGCTGTCGTGCGGAGACGCTTCTGCGCGAGATCCGCCGTCACCTGTCGCGCGCGTTCCGGCTGCATCGCCGCGAGGATCGGGGCGGCCTTGCTCTCCTTCATCCGGTCGATCACCTCCAGCAGCACGGGCATGTCGAGATCGTTGAAGATCGCCGCCGCATCCCGTGGCTTCATACCCTCGTAGAGCTTGACCAATCCTTGCCAGTTAGCGGCCTCGCGCTGCTCGCGCGCCTTCTCGAGCGCTTCGATGCGGCCCTGCAATCCAGTAAGTTCGTCGACCCTGGCGGCGATCCGGTGTTCGGCCGCGGCGAGCACCTGCTCGCGCGACTGCAGCGCCGCCTCGCGCGCGTCGAGCTCGGTACGGCGTGCGCGCAAGTCGAGCAGGAGCGCGCGCTCGCTGTCGCTGACCGGCGCCGGCTCGGGCACGGCCTTCGCGACCGCGGCCCCGGCCGCCGCGCCCGGCCTCAGGACCCCCGGCGCCGCCGCATTCACCCCTCCGCCTGTGGCCGGCGCATGAACCCGCTCCCGCTTGGCAGGTTCGGCGGTCGCCGAGGGAGCCGTGGTGATCGCGTCGTCGGCCAATGCGCTTCGCACGAGCGCGACGGTCTTGACCGACAGGAGCGCGATCATCGCCGCGATGGTCAGCGGCAGAAGCCGCGGTGCGGGCATCCGCGCTCTCATCTCAACGACCGATCCGCAACGCGCGCAGCAGGTCGCGCTCGGCCTGGCTCCGCACCCGCGGACCCGCCGCATCGGGCTCCACGGGCAGCGGCGCCGGAGCCGACCGAAGCGGCGGCGATCCCGGATCGTCGTGGCCGGCCGTCGCTGCGATATTCCGCGCGGACCTCACGAGGTGATCGAGCTGATCGGCGGTCCGCTCGCCGCGCTCGATCAGGAACAACAGATCGTCCTTGAGGCTGGCCGCGGATTCGGTCTGCCGCGCGATCTGCCGTCCCGCACCGTCCGCGGCGGCGCGCAGGCGCTCGATCCCCTGCTCCGCCTGCCGCGTGCTCGCGTTGAAGGTCTCGACCAATCCCTCGAGCGCGGCACGGTCGCTTTTGAGCACGCCGAGCGCCCGTTCCAGCCGCAGCGCATGGAACAGTGTCGCCGCGAGCAGCATCAGGAGCGCGACCTCCAACAGCCATTCCATCCCGACCTTCCCGCTGCCGATTCTGGTGTGCGCGCCTCATCGGTCCCCCGGATGCGCACGCGGCACGTCTCGTTCGATCCGGACCGCGACGCTCTTGTTTCGAAACCCGACCTTTCCCTCGAACAGGGGAACCGCGCCGCAGCGCACCTGCACATGCGTCTGCGGCGCGGAATTGAGGACGATGCGGCTGCCCGGCTTGAGCGCGAGCACGTCGGAGAGACGCATCTGCTGCTCGTCGAGAACGACTTCGAGATCGATGCTCGTGTTCCACAGTTCCTCGGCGAGATGCGTCTCCCAGATCGAATCGCGGCCGAATTTTTCGCCCATGAATTGCTGCAGCAGCAGCTCGCGCACCGGCTCCAACGTCGCGTAGGGCAGCAGCAGTTCCATCCGGCCGCCCCGGTCTTCCATGTCGACACGCAGCCGCGCGAGCACTGCCGCGTTCGACAGCCGGCTGACCGCTGCGAATCGCGGGTTCACCTCGAGCCGCTCGAAGCGAAACGTCACGGGGCAGAGAGGATCGAAGCTCGCTCCGAGATCGCCAAGGACGACATGGATCAGACGCTCGACAAGGGTACGCTCGATCGTGGTGTACGGCCGCCCCTCGATGCGCATCGCGGCGGTGCCGCGCCGGCCGCCGAGCAGGACGTCGACGATCGAGTAGATCATCGCGCTGTCGATGACCATCAGACCGTAATTGTCCCACTCCTCCGCCTTGAAGACCGCGAGCATCGCGGGCAGCGGGATCGAATTCAGGTAGTCGCCGAAGCGCAGGCTCAGGATGTTGTCGATGCCGACTTCGACATTGTCGCTGGTGAAGTTCCGCAGGCTGGTCGACATGATCCGAACCAGCCGGTCGAACACGATCTCCAGCATAGGCAGGCGCTCGTAGGAGATGAGCCCCGCGCCTATGATCTTCTGGATGCCGGTTCGGCTCTCGGCATCCTCAGGCGCATTGTCGAAGCCAAGCAGGCTGTCGATTTCGGCTTGGTTGAGCACCCGCGCCGCCTGCACGGTCGCCGCCGACGTCATGCCGTCGATCTCCGCGCCCCATGCCGTCGCGAGGTCGTCCGCCGCCGGATCGCTCATTGCACGAGCATCTCGGTGAACAGGACGTTGAGGATCTGCGCTGGCGCGGCCGCGATGTTGGCGCGCGCAACCAGCTCCTCGCGCAGCCGGTAGGTTCCTTCGGAGCCGCGCAAATCCTCAGGCCGCATCTCTCGCAAGTATGTCTGGAACAGATCAAGCAGCCGGGGTAGCGCGGCGGTCGCGATCGCCAGATCGCGGGCATCCCCGAGTTCGAGCTTCGCGTGGAGCTTGAGATAGGCGGCGCGCCTCGGGCCCGCGTTGAGATTCGTGACGAGCTCGGGGATATCCAGAAAGACCGGAGCAGCGGCCGCTGCAGCCTCACCGGTCGGCTCCTGCGCCGACTTCGCCCCCGGCGAGTGGTGCAGAAGTCCTGCCGGAAGCGGGAGCACACCCGCGAAGCACAGGGCACCTGCAAGCGCCGCGAGTACCACGATCGCGATGGCGGGAAGCAGCTTCCCGACGTGGCGCCGCTTCGGCGTCAAGGCGGCGTCCTCGGTGATGGCGGTCGCGTTCATGGACGGTCTCGTCTCGGCACCCCGCCCTCATGGCGGCGACGTCTCTAAGGTCGCGCAACCGGGTTAACAGACCCTTGCCCGCCCGGCCGTTCGTGCCGCCTTCGTCGCGCCGTGGGCCGGCACGAATTGCCGCGGCGGTGGTCCCAGCCTGCCGAAAGCGCCGCAAATCCGCGGTCCGTGTGCTGGCACGCCGGTTGCGGTGTCCGTGCCGCCATATCGGCAGTCACGAGGACACCGCCACGCATGGAGAACGCCACCACGATCGGCCTGTCGCGCCTGATCGCGCAGACGCGGGAGATGGAGCTGTCCGCGACGAATATCGCGAACGCGGCGACGCCGGGATTTCGCGCCGAGCGGATGATCTTCAGCGACCTCCTCGTCCGCGAGGGAAGTGCTGCGCTGCCCGGCGGCGAGAAAGCGCTTACCTATACCGCCGACCGCGCCACCTATCGCGAAACGACGGCTGGCGCGCTCACCCATACGGGCAACCCACTGGATCTCGCGATCGCGGGGGACGGCTTCTTTACGGTCGGGACCCGCAACGGGCCGCGTCTCACCCGGGCCGGCCATTTCACCGCTGGCCCAGACGGCAATATCGTGGACGCAGAGGGCAACCCGCTGCTCGATGCGAACGGCCGTCCAATCCAGGTGGGGGCCACCGACACCCAGATCGGGATCGCGGCGGACGGCACGGTCGACAGCCAGAACGGACAGCTCGGCAAGATCGGCATCGTGACGGTCGTCGACCCGACCAAGCTGAAAGCCGAAGGTGGGCGCCTGCTTTCCGCCGTCGCTACGGCGACCGCGCCCGATCCGCAGCCCAAGCTGGTGCAGGGCGCGATCGAGGGGAGCGATGTGCAGCCCGCGGTGGAGCTGACGCGGATGATCGGCACACAGCGCGGCTTCGAGATGCTCGTCCAGTTCGTGCAGAGCGAGTCGGATCGGCAGCAGAACGCGATCCAGAAGATCATGCAGACAAACGGCTGAAGCTGCGAGGAGGCAGGCGCAGATGCGATCGCTCGATATCGCCGGCACGGGGATGCAGGCGCAGCAGACGAACGTGGACGTGATTTCCAACAACATCGCGAACATGACGACAACCGGCTTCAAGCGCCGGCGCGCCGAGTTCCAGGATCTGATCTATCAGGATCTGCGGCGCGTCGGCTCGAACTCGTCGGATTCCGGGTCGATCGTGCCGTCCGGCGCGCAGGTCGGGCTCGGTGTGAAGACCGCGGCGATCTACCGCATCTGCGAGCAGGGCAACCTGCAGCAGACCAGCAACAGCCTCGACCTTGCGGTGCAGGGGAACGGCTATTTCCAGGTGGCGCTGCCGTCGGGCGAGACCGCCTACACGCGGGACGGCACGTTCGCGCTCTCGCCGGACGGCACGATCGTGACGGCGGACGGCTACGTGGTCCAGCCCGGCATCACCATCCCAAGCAACGCGACGAACGTCGCCATCAACGGCGCGGGCCAGGTGCAGGTGACGCTGAGCGGGCAAACCGCGCCGCAGACGGTGGGAACGATCCAACTCGCCGTCTTTCCCAACGAGAGCGGGCTCGCGGCGCAGGGTGACAACATGTTCCTGCCCACCGCGGCGAGCGGGAGCGCGGTGACCGGCACCCCCGCCTCGCCCGGCTTCGGCACGATACAGCAGGGCTTCGTCGAATCATCGAACGTCAACGTCGTCAGCGAGATCACCAACCTGATCACCGCCCAGCGCGCCTACGAGATGAACAGCAAGGTGATCACGACGAGCGATCAGATGCTGTCGACACTCACGAATCTGAGGTGAGGCCATGTTTCGCATCCGTCTTGCCACAGCCTTGATCATGCTTGCCGGCCCGGCCGCGACCGCCGCCGCGAGCACGCTGCACACCGAAGGCACGCTCGCCGGGCCGGTCGTGCGGCTTGCCGATCTGTTCGACGACGCCGGGCCGGATGCCACCCGCGTGCTCGGCCCGGCACCCGCGCCGGGATCGCGAATCGTCGTCGAGGCAGCGCAGCTCGCAGCGATCGCCCGGCAGTTCGGCGTCGACTGGCGACCTGCGTCGTCGGCCGATCGCCTTGTTCTCGAACGCGCCGGCCGTCCGCTGCCGCGCGAGGCGATCCTCGACCCGTTGCGCTCCGCGCTGACCGGCGTGGGCGCGCCCGCCGACGCAGATATCAGCATCCCGGGGTTCACGGCGCCGATGATCGCGGCCGACGCGCGGCCGGACGCAGGCGTCGAGCAGCTCGATTACGACGCAGCGACCGGGCGCTTCACGGCAAGCATGGTCCTCACCGGCGCGGACGTGGCGACGCAACATTTCCGCCTCACGGGCCAAGTCGAGGAGATGGTCGACGTCGTGACGCCAGCTCATCGGATCGCGCCGGGCGCCGTGCTTCGGCCCGAGGACCTGCGGATCAGCCATGTGCGCGCGGCGCTGGCGCGCGGCGACGTGGTACGTGCGATCGCGGACGCGGCGGGCCGGGCGCTGCGCCGCGCGGTGTTCCCCGGGCAGCCGATCGCGCAGGCCGACATCACCTGGCCGAGCATCGTCAATAAGGGCGGGCGCGTCGCGATCGAGCTGCAAGCGCCGGGCCTCACGATCGCGGCCCAGGGCGTCGCACTCGCGAGCGGCGCGCTGGGAGACCGCATCTCCGTGCGAAACCCGGTCTCGCACGCGATCGTGGAGGCCGAGGTCGTCGCGCCGGAAACCGTGCGGGTCGTGCCTGGGGCGGTCCCTGTCGATCAGCTTGCCGCCGCGCGCGTGGCGTCCCGATGAGGCCCGCGCTTGGGTCGTTGCTCGGTCCGCTGATCTTGGCGGCGCCGGCGCTGCTCGGCGGCTGCGGCAACATCACGCGCCTGTCGGAGGTGGGGCGCCCACCGTCCATGTCGCCGATCGAGGATCCGACGCGGTCGCCGGATTATCACCCGCTCTCGATGCCGATGCCGGCGACGCAGCTCACGGTGCCGGAGGCGAACGCGCTCTGGCGCTCGGGCAGCCGCGCCTTCTTCAAGGATCAGCGCGCGGCGCAGGTCGGCGACATCCTGACGGTGCTGGTCAACATCACCGATGCCGCGGATGTCGAGAACGCGACGACGGCTCGACGCAATGGCAGCGAGACGCTGGGCGTCCCGAATCTGTTCGGGTTCGAGGCGCAACTGCCCCGCATCCTCTCGAAATCGGTGAACCCGACCTCGCTCGTCGCGGCGACCAGCTCGAACAACAATGCCGGCACCGCGCAGCTCAAACGCAACGAAACCATCACGCTGCGCCTCGCGGCGGTGGTCACGCAGGTGCTGCCGAACGGGAACCTCGTGGTTGCCGCAACGCAGGAGGTGCGCGTGAACAGCGAGCTGCGCGAGCTCCAGGTGAGCGGCGTGATCCGCCCGCAGGACATCGCCAGCGACAACACCGTCCAGCACGATCGCATGGCGGAGGCGCGGATCTCCTACGGCGGACGCGGCACGCTGACCGACGTGCAGACGCCGCGCTGGGGCCAGCAGGTGCTCGACAACGTGCTGCCGTTCTGATCCGGAACCAAGGCGGTTCGCCGCTCGTTGTGCCGCTGCAACCGAAACAGGAGACGGTGCGGTGGACAAGGATCGTGTCGAGGGGATCGGCAAGCAGTTCGAGGGAAAGGTGAAGGAGGGCGTCGGCAAGCTGACGGGCGACGCGAAGACCGAGGCCGAAGGCCAGGCCGAACAAGCCGAAGGGAAGGTGCAGAACGCGATCGGCGGCGCCAAGGACGCGGTGCGGGAGACGATCCGCAAGCCCTGATCGCCTGCGGGACGCGCGGGGCGGCGGCTTGCTGCGGCCCCGCCGTCATTCTAGGTCTCGCGCGCAACACACGGACCGCGAGGAAATCCGACCGATGGCCGAGGCCTTCATCTGCGACTTCGCACGCACGCCGATCGGGCGTTACGCCGGGGCATTGAAGGACGTGCGGGCGGACGATCTCGCGGCGCATCCGCTGCGCGTGCTGCGCGAGCGTCATGCGTCGGTGGACTGGGAAGCGCTCGACGACTGCTACATGGGCTGCGCCAACCAGGCGGGCGAGGACAACCGCAACGTCGCCCGCATGGCGACGCTGCTGGCGGGGTATCCGGTCGAGGTCCCCGGTGCGACGCTGAACCGGCTCTGCGGCTCCGGGCTCGACGCAGTCGGCACCGCCGCCCGCGCGCTGCGGTCGGGCGAGGCGGAGCTGATGCTGGCCGGCGGCGTCGAGAGCATGACCCGTGCGCCGTTCGTGCTGGGCAAGCCCGGGGAAGCGTTCACGCGGAGCGCGGAGATCTACGACACCACGATCGGCTGGCGCTTCGTCAACGGACTGATGAAGGCCCAGTACGGGACGGACTCGATGCCCGAGACGGCAGAGAACGTCGCCGAGGCGTTCCAGGTTTCGCGCGCGGATCAGGACAGCTTCGCCTTCCGCAGCCAGCAGCGCACCAAGGCCGCACAGGAGAGCGGCTTCTTCGCGCGCGAGATCGCGCCGGTGACGCTCCCGGGGCGCAAGGGCGACGCGGTGGTCGACACCGACGAACACCCTCGCCCGGAGACGACGTTGGAGGGTCTCGCCAGACTCAAGACGCCGTTCCGCTCGCCTGGCACGGTCACGGCGGGCAACGCATCCGGCGTGAACGACGGCGCGGCCGCGCTGGTGCTGGCGACGGAGGACGGGGCGAAGCGGCACGGACTGACCCCCCGTGCGCGCGTCGTGGCGATGGCGACGGTGGGCGTGGAGCCGCGCATCATGGGCATCGGGCCGGCGCCAGCCACGCGCAAGCTCCTGGAGCGGCTCGGCCTGTCGATCAAGGACATCGACGTGATCGAGCTGAACGAGGCGTTCGCGAGCCAGGCTCTCGCGGTGCTCCGCCAGCTCGGCCTGCCGGATGACGCCGAGCACGTGAACCCTTATGGCGGCTCGATCGCGCTCGGCCACCCGCTCGGGGCCTCGGGCGCACGGCTCGCCATGACCGCCGTGAACGCGCTCGAGACGCTCGGCGCGCGGCGCGCGGTCGCGACGATGTGCATCGGCGTCGGCCAGGGGATCGCCGCGCTGATCGAGCGGATCTGATATCGTAACGAATTCGACGTGCTTCGGCGCGGCGACCTCATCCCCGATTTTTTGAAACGGCCACCGGCACGGAGATGCTGTCGGACAGCTTCATCATGAGCTGTCCGCCGCGCGCGCGGAATGGCGGGAGCGGATACGCCGCGCCGGCCCGGGCGGGTTGGGCGCGGCGCGGGCGCGGCTTGCCCACGCGCGGCGGCAGCGGCGGCAGCA
>DATAPS010000010.1:0-10398 GCA_036265085.1 Acetobacteraceae bacterium
GTGGGCGCCTCCGCGCGCAAGCGCCGCCTGATGGCCAGGACGGGCCTGGAACCGCTGCATGGCGGCCGGACCTAAGAATCGAGCGTCGTTGCCGCCAATCTCAGCGCCTCGACCGTATGAGCTGCGCGGATCTTCATCAACGTCCCGGCCTGGAATGGTGGCTTCGATATCGAGGTGGATTGCATCGCTGCGGTCTAGCGCAGCAGTCGTTCACCAAATGAAAAAGGAGCACTGCCGTGTTTTCAGTGATCTTCGAAGTTCATCCGAGGCCCGACCGATGGGACGCCTATCTCGACAATGCCAAGATGCTGCGTCCGGAGCTTGTCGAGATCGACGGGTTTGTCGACAACATACGTTACAGGAGCCTGACGCGCGACGGGTGGATTCTTTCGCTGTCCGGCTGGCGTGACGAGAAGGCCCTGGTGCGGTGGCGCACGACGATGCGGCACCACATGGTGCAGGAAAAGGGACGCTCCGAAATCCTGCTCGACTACCACTTGCGCGTCGGTCAGATCACCCGCGACACGTGCATTCCCGAAGGCCACACCCTCGAAGAGCAGCGACTGGACGAGACCGAAGTGGGCGACGGGACGACGATCACACTAATCGACGGGAAGCGGCCCGCTCAATGGGCTGAGACTTCGAGCGCTGCGGCCTGTTCCGAGTCCCTCGGCCTCGATCCTCATGCCGGCGGGTTGGTCGGTTGGGACGTCTTCGATGCGGTTTTGACCCCGGGTGATCTGATCATGCTCCTATCGTGGCGCACGAAGGCAGACGCGGAGGCCTTCGTGGGAAAGGCAATTCTGCCGGAAGGCGCGAGGCTTCGGCGTGTGCGGGTCGTGCGCGACTACGGCATGTATGATCGCCGGGAAGCCCCCCAGTACTACCCCGCGGTACAGCGCCAAGAGAGCGGCGCGTGACAGCAACCGTCGAGAGGAGCGCGACCCGAGCTCGCCGCTTGTCGCGATCCAGTGTGACCGACAGGACCCGAGCATCGGCGGTGCACCCACCGGATATCGAAGAAGAGCTCAACAGGGCCGATCCGGATTTGGGGCGCGTCATCACCGCCGTGATCGCGCGGGTTGGACGGCAGCGGATCGCGCCCTCGCGAGGTTTGGGGCCGCCGCTTATCCCAACATCGAGGCGTGGATGCAGCGGTTCCAGGCCCGTCCTGGCCATCAGGCGGCGCTTGCGCGCGGAGGCGCCCACGGCTTCGCCGATCCGCTCGGCGGCGTCGCGGAGCACCGACCCAGCATCCTGTTGCGACCCCTCGTGCCAGCCCGCTACCCTCCCCGCCAACGAACAACACCGGGAGAGAACGCCATGCCGCGCAGCAATCGCCGCAACTTCCTGCAAGCCTCCGCCCTCGGCGCCGCCGTGGCGGCGGTGAGCGGGTTCGGGATCAGTCCCGCGCTCGCGCAGGAGATGGCCAAAGCGGCGGGCCGGTCGGACAAGCCCCTGAAGGCGGCCTTCTCGAACGCCGGGTTGCAGGCGACGTGGTGCGCTCAGGGAAAGCAGGCGGCGGAATATTGGGGAAAACTGTTCAACGTCGACGTGACCTGGTTCGACGGCGAGCTGGCCGCGCAGAAGCAGCGGGCGGCGATCGACAACATGGCGTCGCTGAAGTGGGATTTCGTCGCGATCCAGGCGTTCGGGATCGGCACACTGACGCAGCCCGTCAACAAGATGATCGACGCCCGCATACCGGTGATCGACATGGACACGCTGATCGCGCCGCTCGACGGGATCAACGTGCACAGCTTCCTCGCCCCCGATAACGAGTTCATGGGTGCTTCGGTGACGCAGGCGCTGGTCGATGCGATCGACGGCGAAGGCACGATGATCATGACGCAGGGCGCGCTCGGCCATACCGGCGCGCAGGGGCGGGCGCGCGGGTTTCAGTCGATCGTGAAGAAATATCCGAAGATCGAAGTGCTCGATACGCAGCCGGCGGACTGGGACGTCACCAAGGTCGCGCGCATCTGGGAGACGCTGCTGACCAAGTATCCCAAGATCAGCGCCGCGTATTTCCACAACGACGACATGGCGCTCGCCGCCTACAACGTGATGAAGGCGCACAACCGCACGGAAATCAAGGTCGGCGGCTGCGACGCGATGCCGCCGGCGCTCGCGGCGGTGAGCGACGGGCGGATGCTGGCGACCGTGCGCAATCCGTCCTGCCGCATCCATGGCGGCGCGATCGTCGCGGGCGTCGCCGCTGTGGTGAGCGGGGAGAAGACGGGGCAGGGCGGGATTCCGAAGAATATCGTCACGGATGGGCCGGTGGTGACGAAGGCGAATGCGCCGGGGATGATGTGGATGGAGGAGCATTTCCTGATCTGACGCGGCGCTTGATCAGCGGGCGTGGAGAGCCCCCTGCCCTTGCGGGAGGGGGTTGGGGGAGGGGGGGACACGGCGGGATCGCGCCTGCGGCTCCCCCCCACCCAACCCTCCCCGGCGAGGGGGGAGGGCTTTTGCTCGAGCTGCGGGGAATCGCGAAATCCTTCGGCGGCGTCTCGGCACTCCGGGGCGTCGATTTCACGCTGCAGGCGGGAGAGATCCACGGGCTGGTCGGCGAGAACGGGGCGGGAAAATCCACGCTGATGAAGATCATCGCGGGTGTGCAGCCCGCGGACGCCGGGGAGATGCGGCTCGGCGGCGCGCCGGTGCGGTTCGCATCGCCGCGCGAGGCGCGGGCGGCGGGGATCGGGATGGTCCACCAGGAGCTGTCCGCCGTGCGGACGCTCAGCGTGGCGGAGAACGTCTATCTCGGGGCAGCGCCGACGACGCGCATCGGGTCGATCGACTGGCGGGGGATGCGGCGCGGCGCGCGGGAGCAATTGCGGCGGCTCGGCATCGAGGTCGATCCGGGGATGCGGATGGGCGCGCTGCCGCTCGGGCTGCAGCAGTTGGTGGAATTGGCGCGCGTACTGTTCTCCGGCGCACGGATCATCATCCTCGATGAGCCAACGTCGGCTCTGTCGCCGCCGGAGGTGGAGCGGCTTTTCGGCGTGCTGCGCCGGCTGCGCGACGAGGGGCGCAGCCTCGTGTTCATCTCGCACTTCCTCGAGGACGTGCTGGCGATCTGCGACCGGGTCACGGTGTTCCGCAACGGGCAGCTCGTCGCGGACGCGGGCTGCGCCGGTGTCGACAAGAAATGGATCATCGACCGGATGATCGGCGAGGGCCATGTGGAGCTGGAGGAGAGCTATCTCGCCGACATCGCGCTGCACAGCCGCCGCGACGCGCCGGAAGTGCTGGCGGTGCGTGGGCTGACGCGCGCGGGGGCGTATCGCGACGTGTCGCTGTCGGTGCGGCGCGGCGAGGTGCTGGGGATCTTCGGCTTTCTGGGTTCGGGGCAGATCGAGCTCGCGCGGGCACTGTTCGGGAAAGAGCCGGCCGATGGGGGCGATATCGTGCTCGAGGGGCGGGCGGTGCGGTTCCGCTCGACCACGCGGGCGAGGCGGGCGGGCATGGCGTTCGTGCCGGAGAGCCGGCGCGCGATGCTGTTCGCGCGCGAGCCGGTGTTCAAGAACATGACGATCGGCGTGCTCGAGAAATTCGGGCGGGTGTGGCTGCGGCCCGCGCTCGAGCGGGCGTTGGCGCAGAAGCATGTCGAGCGCCTGCGCGTGCGGCCGCCGCGCGTCGATCGGATGCTCGGGACGCTGTCGGGCGGGAACCAGCAGAAGGTGGCGCTGGCGAAGTGGCTCACGGAGTTGCCGCGCGTGCTGGTCTTGAGCGAGCCGACGCGGGGCATGGATGTCGGCGCGAAGGACGACGTGGTGAAGATCGTGCGGGGCTTGCGGGCGCAGGGCATCGGCATCGTCGTGGTGTCGACGGAGCCGGAGACTGTGCTGTCGCTCGCCGACCGGATCCTGGTGATGCGCAAGGGCGACGTTGTGCGCGAGTTCGCCGACGAGCCGGTGAGCAAGGACCGGCTGCTGGCGGCCGCGGCGTGAGCGATCCGGCGGAGGCGGTTCGGGCGCCGGCCGCGCGGGCGGGGGTTGCGGAGCTGCTTCGGGGTCAGCTGCGCAACATTGCGCCGTTCGCGACACTGCTGGCGCTGGTGGTGTTCTTCACGGTCGCGAGCCCTTCCTTCGCGACGCTCGGCAATCTGCAGAACGTGCTGACGCAGGTGTCGGTGACGGGGATCATCGCGGTCGGATTGACCTTTGTGATCCTGTGCGCGGAGATCGACTTGTCGGTAGCG
Organism: Acetobacteraceae bacterium; assembly: GCA_036265085.1. GTDB lineage: Bacteria > Pseudomonadota > Alphaproteobacteria > Acetobacterales > Acetobacteraceae > DATAPS01. Next base: position 4,211 of record DATAPS010000010.1, read on the forward strand.
GCGGTGGCGAACGCGATCGGCATCCTGGTCGCGTTCTTCACCATGCAGGACGCGAGTGTGAACATCGCGAACGTGGTGCTGCCGGGCTGGGCGGCGATCCTGCTGGCGCTGGCGGCGAGCGCGCTGCTCGGCGGCGTGAATGCGTTCGGGATGACGCGCATCGGCATTCCGAGCTTCATCATGACGTTGGCGATGCTGCAGATCGGTGCGGGAATTTCCGCGATGCTGGTGCGCGGCCAGATCGCCTACGCGGTGCCGCCGCTGATCATGACGCTGGGCTCGAAATCGCTCGGCCCGGTGCCGTGGATCGTGATCGTGGCGGCGCTGTTCCTGCTCGTTGGCCACGTCGTGCTGACCTACACGCGGTTCGGGCGCTACGTGTACATGGTCGGCGGCAACCGCGAGGCGGCGGAGTATTCGGGCGTCAACGTTCGCGCGATCCTGACCGCGGTGATGATCATTTCCGCGGTGTGTGCGGGCGTCGCGGGGATGCTCGGCGTCGCGTATTTCGGCAGCGCGCAGCAGAACGAGTTCGACACCTATCTGCTCGACAGCATCAGCGCGGTTGTGGTGGGCGGCACGAGCCTGTTCGGCGGCGAGGGTGGGATCGGCAACACGATCATCGGGCTGCTGGTGCTCGGCGTGCTGAACAACGGGCTCGATCACGTCAACATCGACAGCTTCCTGAAGATCCTGATCCGCGGGCTGATCCTGCTGATCGCGCTGATCATCAATGTCTACGCGCAGCGGATGCGGGCGCGATAGGCTTCGGATTCGCGCTGAATGCGCCGTCGAACTCTGCTAGCGTCGTGCCAGCGAAGGAAAGCAACTCGGGAGAATCCGCTTTGGCCACCCGCATCGCATTCCATGTCGACGGCGTCGCGCACGACGTCACGGTCGACGATCCCAACATGCCGCTGCTCTATGCGCTCCGCGACGAACTCGGGCTCGACAATCCGCATTTCGGCTGCGGGCTCGAGCAATGCGGCGCCTGCACGGTGCATGTGGACGGCGTGCCGACGCGCTCCTGCACCGCACCGGTGTCCGAGATTGCGGGAACTGCCGTCACGACGCTCGCGGGGCTAGGCACGCCCGAGCATCCGCACCCGATCCAGCGAGCGTTCATTGACGAGCAGGCGACGTTCTGCGGCTACTGCATCAACGGCTGGATCATGACCGCGGTGGCGCTGGTGGCGGAGAAGCCGCATGCGACGGAGGCAGAGATCCGCGATGGGCTCGCCGGGCTCAAATGCCGCTGCGGCGCGCATATGGCCATGATCCGCGCGGTCAAGCGCGTCACTGGCGCGGCGTGAGGAGGATTCTCAATGACCGATCTGCGCAACTCCTCCGTGTCGCGCCGCGCACTGCTCGGCGGCGGCGGTGCACTCGTCGTCGGCTTCGCGGCCGGCCTGCCGACATCCTCCGCAGGGGCCGCGGTCGCTACGGGCGCCGGTTCGAAGATCCTGCCGGGGCCGGCGCCCGATCAACTCGACAGCTGGATCGCGGTGCGCCAGGACGGCGCGGTGGTCGCGTATTTCGGCAAGATGGACCCGGGGCAGGGCGTCTATGTCGCGATCGCGCAGATCGTAGCGGAAGAGCTCGACGTGCCGTTCGATCGCGTGAGCGTGGTGATGGGCGACAGCGCGACCTCGGCGAACCAGGGCGGCGCGAGCGGCAGCACCGGGATCGAGCGCGGCGGCGTCACGCTGCGGTACGCGGCGGCGGAGGCGCGGCGCGTGCTGCTCGATCGCGCGGCGCAGCGCTTCGGCGTCGCGGTCGATGAGTTGGTGGTCGCGCGCGGCGTGGTGTCGGTGCGTGGGGATCCGGCACGGCAGGCGGGCTACGGGGAGCTGATCGGCGACGGGCGGTTCGACGTCGCCCTGCAGTGGAACGGCCAATACGGCAACACCCTGCTGGCGAAGGGGCGTGCGGTACCGAAGCGGCCTGAGGAGTACCGGATCGTCGGCACGTCGATCCCGCGACCCGACATCGTCGCGAAAGTGTTCGGGCGCCAGAAATTCGTCACCGACATCCGGCTGCCGGGGATGCTGCACGCGCGGGTGATCCGCCCGCCGGCGGTGGGCGCCGTACCGGTGGCGGTCGACGAGTCCTCGATCGCGGCGATCCCCGGCGCGCGGGTGGTCCGGCGCGCGGGCGTGCTGGCGGTGCTCGCGCCGAAGGAGTGGGATGCGATCCGCGCGATGCGGGCGCTTACGGTGACCTGGTCGCAGCCGGGGCCGGCGTTTCCCGAACAGGCGGCGCTCTTCGACCATCTGCGCGGGGCAACACCGGTCGCGCACAAGGTGGAGCGCGCGGACGGTGATGCTGCGACTGCGCTCGCGGGGGCCGCGCGCGTGGTGACGGCGGAATACGAGTGGCCGTTCCAGGCGCATGCCTCGCTCGGCCCGGCTTGCGTGGTGGCCGATGTCCGATCGGATCAGGCGACGATCTGGACCGGGACGCAGAAGCCGCATTTCGCGCGCGAGGGCGTGGCGAAACTGACAGGGCTGCCGCTGGGAGCCGTGCGGTCGATTTGGGTATCGGGGCCCGGCTGCTACGGCCGCAACGATGCCGGGGACGCGGCGATGGACGCGGCGTTCCTGTCGCAGACGGTCGGCGCGCCGGTGCGCGTGCAATACATGCGACAGGACGGCACGGCGTGGGATCCGAAAGGTCCGGCCTCCGTGCATCGCGGGCAAGGCGGGTTCGATACCGAGGGCAAGCTGGTCGCGGTCGCGTTCGACACGATCGGCTTCTCGCGCACCGAGGTCGACAGCAACGAGAGCGATCCGCGCGACACGCTCGCCGGCCAGCTGCTTGGGATGGGCACGCATTTCCAGCCGGCGTTCGGCGCGCCGGGGGAAGCCTACGTGGTCCCGAACCGGCGGCTTGCGTGGTCGGTCGTGGCGCCGCTGCACGACGTGGCGTCGCCGCTGCGCGGGGCGCATCTGCGCGATCCGGTGGGGCCACAGCTGAATTTCGCCAGTGAGTCGTTCATGGACGAGCTCGCGGCGGCGGCAGGGGCCGATCCCGTGGAGTTCCGCCTCGCGCATCTGACGACGCCGCGCGGGATCGCGGTGATCCGCGCCGCCGCGGAGCGCTACGGATGGACGCCGCGTCGGGCGGCGAGCGCGGTGGGTACGGGAAACGTGGTGACGGGCCGCGGGATTGCTTACGCGCAACGCTCAGCGACGCTGGTGGCGGTGATCGCCGAGGTGGAGGTGGAGCGGGCGAGTGGGCAGGTGCGGGCGCGGCGATTCGTGGTCGCGCATGATTGCGGCCTCGTGATAAACCCGGAGGGCACGCGGCGCACGATCGAGGGGAATATCGTGCATGGGCTGAGCCGGGCGATGTGGGAGGAGGTCGTGTTCGATCCGCATGGCGTGACGAGCGTGGATTGGGCGAGCTATCCGATCCTCGAGATCGCCGACGCGCCGGTCGCGATCGACATCGTGCTGCTCGACCGCCCGCACGAGATCGCCGCCGGCGCGGGCGAGGCCTCGACGCGCCCGGTCGCCGCGGCGATGGCGAACGCGATCTTCGACGCGACGGGGGTGCGGCTGCGGCGCGCGCCGTTCACGCCGAAGCGGGTGCGGGCGGCGCTGGCCTGAGATTTTCGGGGGAGAGTGCGGCATGCCGATCGGGCGTCGTGACATCGGAGCGTTCGGCGCGGTGCTGGCCGCGAGCGCGGCGGCGGCGGTGCCGGCACTCGCGCAAAGCGCGGGGTCCACGTGGGACGCAATCCGCGCGCGCAAGACGGTGCGGGTCGGCGTGACGCCGTCGGAGCCGTGGTACGCGAAGGATCCAGCGAGCGGCCAGTGGTCGGGGATGGGCGCGATGCTGGGGCAGCAGATCGCGAAGGACCTCGATGCCACGGCCGAGTTCGTCGAGACGACATGGGCAAACGCGCCGGCCGGGCTGCAGGCGAACCAGTTTGACATCATGTTCGTCCTCGATCCGACACCCGCCCGCGCGCTTGCGATCGATTTCCCGTTCGCGCCGGTCCTCTATTACGCGCTCGGATTCATGGTGAAGGAGGACCCGGCGCCGCGTACCTGGGCGGCGCTCGACATGCCGGAGACGAGCATCGCGGTCCCGGTCGGGACCTCGATGGATCGCTGGCTCGGCATGCACATGAAGAAGGCGCACGTGATCCGCGCGCGCACGGTGGACGAGGCGATCCTGCAGTATCAGTCGGGGAACGCGCGGGCGCTGGTGCTGTACCATCCGGCGCTGATCGGCTACCGGCTCAGGATCGGCCATGGCGTGGTGGTGGTGCCGACGCCGGCGGTAACGTCGATGGCTGGGGCCGGGATACGGCGCGAGGCGGACAAGACCTGGCGCGATTACCTGACGTCGGTGCTGACATTCTACTACGAGAGCGGGACGATCGAGGATCTCTACCGCGCCTATCTCGCGCAGCGTGGGCTGGAGGGCAGTGTGCCGGGGATCACCAAGGAGAGCCTGAGCCGCACCTGATGGCCGGCAGCCAGGATGTCGCCGAGGATCCGCGCAACGACACGGTTCTCGTCTGGGTGAACGGAGCGCTGGTGCCGCGGGCGCAGGCGGTGGTGTCGGTGTTCGACGGCGGGTTCATCGCGGGCGACGGGGTGTGGGAAGGGCTGCGGCTGATCGGCGGGCGCTGGCTGTTCCTGGATGCGCATCTGGATCGGCTGTTCGCGGGGGCTGCGGCGATCGACCTCGAGCCCGGGCTTTCGCGCACTGGGTTGGTCGCCGCACTGGAGGCGACGCGGGCCGCGAACGCGATGCGGGATGGCGTGCATGCGCGGCTTATGCTGACACGGGGGATCAAACAAACACCGAGTCAGGACCCGCGGCAGGCGGCGGGGGCGGCGACGGTCGTGATCATCGCCGAGCACAAGGTGCCGAACCCCGCGCTGGCGACGACCGGGCTCGCGCTGATGACCTCGACCTTTCGCTGCACGCGGCCCGACCAGTTCGACATGCGGCTCAATTCGCACAGCCGGCTGCCGCTGATCCTCGCGCTGGTGCAGGCCTACAAGAACGGCGCGGACGAGGCACTGATGCTCGATGATCGCGGCTTCGTCGCGAGCTGCAACGCGACGAACTTCTTCTTCGTGCGTGGCGGCGAGGTGTGCACGTCGACGGGGCAGTGGTGCTTCAACGGGATCACGCGCGCCGCGGTGATCGATCTGTGCCGGGTGCACGGCGTGCCGCTGCGGCTCGGCGATTTCACGCTTCTGGACGTGAGCGGGGCGGCGGAGGCGTTCGTGACCGGGACGTTCGGCGGCGTGACGCCGGTGCACGCGCTCGATGGGCGGGCGTTCCCGGGCGGTGTCCCGGGGCCGGTGACGGCGCGGTTGGCGGCACTGTATCGGGAGGTGGTCGAGCGGCCGGGCGGGAAGGGCGATTCCTGCCAAGTGAGGCTCCCGCCCGTGGCCAGCTAAGCTGGTAGGCGCGAGGCGCATGGAAAGATCGTGTCACGCCGTTGACACCGAAAGACGGCGCGACATATAAGCCGCCTCCCGACGCGGACGGCACCAAATGCTGCAGCGCGGCGGACCCCGAAAGGGGCGTTCATTGACAACTATATATGACTGGAAGGGATACGTTGGCGGCGTCCTTTGTCTGTATCTGCATGGGAGTGTGGGTGCGGGGATTGGGTTGTGTTCTGGGGTGGGTCTGGGATTTGTCCTGGCTTATCTTGGCTATGACTTTGGGGATGTCTGTTGATGGATCTCGATCTATGCGTAGAGACAGACGCTTCGAGTTTGTCTGGCTGGTTTGCCTCGGCAGGGGTTGGCTGGTTGGGCGAGAGATGAGTTGGGTGCGTTCGTCCTGGCATTTTCGTCTGAGGGCGACGATGTCTGAGATGAACCTGAGAGTTTGATCCTGGCTCAGAGCGAACGCTGGCGGCATGCTTAACACATGCAAGTCGCACGAGGGGTCACACCCTAGTGGCGGACGGGTGAGTAACGCGTAGGTATCTGTCCTCAGGTGGGGGATAACCGTGGGAAACTACGGCTAATACCGCATGACACCTTTGGGTCAAAGGCAGCGATGTTGCCTGGGGAGGAGCCTGCGTACGATTAGCTAGTTGGTGGGGTAAAGGCCTACCAAGGCGACGATCGTTAGCTGGTCTGAGAGGATGATCAGCCACACTGGGACTGAGACACGGCCCAGACTCCTACGGGAGGCAGCAGTGG
>DATAPS010000011.1:0-9866 GCA_036265085.1 Acetobacteraceae bacterium
CGTGGTCGCCGGCGCGCAGGTGATGATGTCCGTTCCGAACTTCTATCGACTGGAAACTTCGCGCTGGGATCTCTCGAAATACAACGACTTCATCACCGAGCCGCTCGACAACAGTGGCGGCCGGCTGAAGCTGCGCCCGAAGCCAGGCCTCGGCATCGAGATGAACATGGACTTTATGATGGCCAATGTCGTCGACGGCTTCGGGGGAGCGTAGCGCCTACGAATACATCGCCTTGCGATCGACGTTTGCATACATCGTATCGCGGTCGACGTTCGAATACATCGCCTTGCGATCGACATTCGCATACATGGGGTCGCGATCGACATTCGCGAATTGTGCGGCGGCGCCGTTCAATACGCCGGCGGCCTGGGGGATGGATTGGGCGCTGACGAGCGTCATCAGGACGACGATCAGGATCTTGTTCATGTCGAGCTTCCTTGTTTGCAGCTCGATCATGACGCGGCGAGGTCGGCGGCGATCTGAATCGGTTCACCCCGTCGTGCGGTAGCGCGCTACTCCGCCTCCAGCGCCTGTTGCGTGACGCCGTCGAACAGGTGGATCCGCTCCTGGTCGAACTCGATCCACACCGGCTCGTCCGCCTGGAGCCGCACGTCCGGGGGCACGCTGACGATGATGATCGAGTTCCCGAGGAAGACATGCACGAAGGTGATGTCGCCGGTCGGCTCGACCGTGTAGACGCGGCTCGGGATCGTCCCCGGCACGTTCTCCTTATGCAGCAGGATGGTGCTGTGCCGTGCGCCGAGAATTACCGAATCCTCGCTCGAAGAGAGCGCCTTGCGCGCATTGATCGGGGACAGCGTGCAGCGCCAGCTGCCCTGGCCTTCGAGCGCCGCCCCGTCCGGCGTCGCGAACACCTTGGCGTTGACCAGGCTCATCGCGGGACTGCCCACGAACCCGGCGACGAACGTGTTCACCGGGTTCGCGAACACCTGCTCCGGCGCATCGTATTGCTGCAGTACACCGCCGCGCATCACCGCCATCTTGTCGGCCATCGTCACGGCCTCGAGCTGATCGTGCGTGACGTAGATAACCGTCGCGTTCAGGTCCTGATGGAAGCGCTTCAGCTCCGAGCGCATCTGCACCCGCAGCTTGGCGTCGAGGTTCGACAGCGGCTCGTCCATCAGGAAGACGAGCGGATCGCGCACCAGCGCGCGGCCGAGCGCCACGCGCTGCTGCTGCCCGCCGGAGAGCTCGCGCGGCCGCCGCTCCAGCAGATGCGTGATGTCGAGCAGCCGCGCCGCCTCGCGCACCTTCTTGTCGATATCGGCCCGCGGCAGCTTCCGCATCTTCAGCGGGAAGGCGAGGTTCTGGAACACCGATTTGTTCGGGTAGAGCGCGTAGTTCTGGAACACCATCGCGATGTCCCGGTCCTTCGGGTCGAGATCGTTCACCACCCTGTCGCCGATGAAGATGTCGCCGTCGGTCAGCTCGATCAGCCCCGCCACCAGGTTGAGCGTCGTCGTCTTGCCGCAGCCGGACGGCCCGACAAGTGCCACGAACTCCCCGTCGTTGATCGTCAGCGAGACGTGGTCCACGGCCTGAAACGAGCCGTACGTCTTCACCACGTCGTCCAAACGTACTTGCGCCATACGAGAGTTCCTACGACTTCACCGCACCTTCGGCCAGTGCGCGCACGAAGTACCGCTGCAGGACCAGGAACATCACCACGACCGGCACGCTCATGATGAACGCCGCCGCCATCAGCCCCGGCCAGTCGGTCGCGTATTCCGTGAAGAACTGCTGCAGCCCGACGGGGAGCGTGAGCTTGTCGCGGCTGTTCACGAAGGTCAGGGCGTACACATACTCGTTCCAAGCCTGCACGAAGGAATAGATCGCGGTCGCGATGATGCCCGGCGACGAGAGCGGCATCACCACGCGGATGAACGCCTGGAACCGCGACGCGCCGTCGATCCGCGCCGCCTGCTCGAGCTGCGGCGGGATGTTGTCGTAAAAGCCCTTCAGCAGCCAGATCGACAGCGGCAATCCGAACGTCAGATAGGTCAGGATCAGCGACCAGTCCGTGTTCACCAGCCTCAGGTAGCGCATCATCACGAACAGCGGGATCAGGAACACCACGCCCGGAAACATGTTCCGCAGCAGCACCGCGTAGAACAGCGTCTCCCGCCCGGGAAAGCGGAACCGCGAGAACGCATACGCCGCCGGCACCGCCACGATCACGCCCAGCAGCGTCGTGAGCGTGGAGACCCAGACGCTGTTGAACAGATAGGTCAGGAACTCCTGCCCCACGTCGCTCGTCGGCGACAGCAGCCGCGTGTAGTTCTGGAGCGTGGGCGCGTGCGGCCACCACTCCGGCGGATATTGCAACGCCGCGAACTGCGTCTTCAGCGACGTCAGCAGCATCCAGACCATCGGCAGGACGGCGAACAGCAGCAGCAGCGTCAGGAACACCCAGGAAGCGACCCGCCAAGCGTCGACCTTCCGCCGTGGCCTCCGCGTCGCGCGCTCGGCGACGCGCGGCATCGTCGTTGCGCTCAACCCTCGCCCCTCCGCCGGTTGTCGCCGCTGGTCAGCGCGCGCACGTAGAAGTAGCCGAGGCACATCAGGATCAGGAACAGGATCACGGAATACGCGGCAGCCGGACCGAACCGCAGCCGCCCGAACGCCAGTTCGTAGATCGCGGTGATCCAGATATGCGAAGAGCCCGCCGGGCCGCCGCCGGTCATGATCCAAGGGATCGTGAACGAGTTGATGCTGGTTACGACGAGCAGAAGCACCGTGATCGTGCTGACGCTGCGCAGATGCGGAAAGGTGACCTGCCAGAAACTCTGCCAGGTGCCGGCGCCATCCACGCGGGCGGCGCGCAGCAGCTGATCCGGCACGGTCTGCAATCCCGCCAGCACCATGATCATCGCGAACGGGAACTCCTTCCAGATGTTCACGACAATCAGCGATGGCAGCACGGTATCGACATTGTCGAGGAAGATGATCGGCTTGTCGGTGATGCCGAGTTGCACCGACATCGCGCCGATCACCCCGAAATCGCTGTGGTAGAGCCAGCGCCAAACGAAGGCAGCGGCGACGGCACTGATGACGTAGGGTACGAGCAGGAGTCCCCGCAGCAGGCCTCGGCCGAGGAATTCGCGGTTCAGCGCCAGCGCCGCGCAGAACCCCAGGACGAACGAGATCAGGGTCGAGAAGACCGTCCAGAGCACCGTGTTCCAGGTGATGGCCCAGAAAGCGTCGCTTGTGAGGATGCGCGTATAGTTATCGACCCCCGCGAACGTCTTGCGTGCGAGCGACATGCTTGGTGGCGTATTGAAGAAGGAAAGGTAGATCGTGTCGTAGATCGGATAGCCGATCACGAGCAGCATCACCCCGAGCGCAGGCGCGATATACGCGTAGTCCGCCAGAACCCGCCGCAGCCGCCGCCCCGCACTCAAGCGCCGCGGGATACGGCGCACCGCCGCGTCGCCGACGTCTCCAACTACGCTGCTCACCAGAATCCCCCTTCCCTCGCAGGGTGGGGTTGGGGGAGGGGGAGAACCATGGCCAATGTCTCCGATGAGGGCGCGGTCAAGACGCAGGCGTCGAAGGTCACGCTTGCACTGCCCCCTCCCCCAACCCCCTCCCGCAAGGGGAGGGGGCTCGTTCGAGACACTTGGCAGCGACGCTTCACAGGCTCAACAGATCCTTCACCTTCGCCGCCGCATCGTCGCACGACTGCGCCACGGTCATCCGCTTGGTCAGCGCATTCTGCATCATGTTCGGGACGATGATGTTCTCGATCTCGCCGGATTCCGGAATAGCCGGGAACGGCACGCCCCCCGCCAGCATCGACGTCGTCACGTTGAGGAACTTGATCTGCTCCAGCCGCTCCTTCATCCACTTGGTCCTGAACCCCCGTCGGTTACCGGGGTTCGAGGCCGACCATGCCAGCTTCACCGACCACTCCGGTCCCGTCATGAATGTCGCGAGCGCCATCGCCGCATCCTGGTCGAGGCCGCCGCCGACGATGCTCTTCTCGAAGATGTGGAAGTTCCACCCGCCGAACACGACCGCACGGCGCACCGGCCCTTGCGGAATCAGCCCGTAGCGCATGTTCGCGACCACCGCATCCGCCATCTTGCGGTCGTCGCCGGTCGCGCGCTTCGCCTTGTCCAACATGACAGCGTATTCGCTGGGATGGCTGATCATCATGCCGAGCTGGCCCGCAATGAACGGGTCCTGATTTTCGGTCTGCGTGTTGGTCAGCGCCGAGCGCGGCGTCGACTGGTCGCGCACGTACATGTCATACGACGCTTGCAGCGCCGCTTTGGTGCCATCGTTGTTGAGATACACCTTCTTGTATTGCGGATGCTCCTCCGCCTCGTCGAGCACTCCGCCGCCATAGGCCCAGGCCTGCGGCATGAAGCGATACGGCGTATTCCCGGCATTCGGCCGCGCGACCAGCCCGTAGCCCGATTTCCCGGTCTTCTGCTTGATCTGCCGGGCATAGACGACGAGGTCGTCCCACGTCGCCGGCGGCTTTTCGGGATCGAGCCCGGCGTCGCGGAACAGCTGTGCGTTCCAGATCAGCGCCATCGTCTCGTTGTTGGTGGGTACGCCGTAGACCTTGCCCTCCCACGTCACCGACTTCATAGCGCCCGGCCAGAACTCCGCGGTCTTGTAGCCGACATCCTCGGGCTTCAGCTCCTGCACCATGCCCTTCGCTGCGAGCTCCGGGCTCCACATCAGCATGAGCCTCGCGACCGACGGCGCGGCGCGGCCGAGAGCGGCGGTCCGCAGCTTGTCGAGGATCTGGTTGTAGTCGAGATTGACGCGTTCGACGGTGATGTTCGGATAGGTCTTGCCGAATGCCGCCCAGAACTGGTCGTCGATCACCTTGTCGAGCGGCGGCGAAGCCTCGTTCGGCCCAACATACCAGTAAGTCAGCCGGCCCTTGGTGTTGAGCGGCACGACCTTCGCGCATTCCGCCGCGGTGTCCACCTCGACGGTGCCGGCGATGCTGGTGACGTAGTCGGGCGTCCAATGTGCGATCTCGTCGCCGCCGCCGATCGCAGCGCGCGCGCCGCGTCCGCCGATCGTGGCGGCCACCAGTCCCGCGCCCGCCGAGCCGAGAAGCGTGCGGCGGTCGATTCCGAGTTTCGGTGTCTCCGTCATGGACGTGCCTCCTGAGCGGCGTATTGTGGCGCCGGTTTGTTCTTACGCCGCGGACCCTGCGGCCCGGCAAGCGCCGTTGTCAATCAAAGCGTCGGCGACTTTCAGGCCGAGGACGGCACCCCGTCGATCGTGGCCAGCGCCGCGTCTGCCGTGCCCGCGAGTACGTCGCGGTCCGGGGCGGTGCGCGCCCGCACGCGGATGCCGAGCAGCACCGCGACGAGCAACTTTGCCAGCGAGTCTGCGTCCTGCCGAGCCGTGATCGTGCCGTCCGCCTGGCCGGCGGAAGCGCAGCGGCGGAAGAACGCCTCGATGAAGGCAAGGTCGTCGGCGACCGCGCCTCGCAGCTCCGGATCCCGCGGCCCGGCCTCCAGCGCAGCGTTCACCAGCATGCAGCCACGATGCTCCGGATCGCGCCACGACCGCTCGACGGCTTCGGTCAGGAAGCCCCGGATGGCCTCGAGCGGTGGCAGCTCCGCCTCAAGCCGCCCGACGCGCTCGTGCAAGCCCTGTTCGACGTAGCGGTCCAGCGCGCGCCGGTACAGCGCGCGCTTGTCTCCGAACGCATTGTAAAGGCTCGCGCCGGTGATCCCCATCCGGGACGCGAGGTCCCGGACGGAGGTCGCCTTGTAGCCGTTGGTCCAGAAGCAATCGACCGCGGCTTCCATCACCGCTTCCTCGTCGAACTCCCGCGGTCGCCCCATCAAGCAGCGGCGGCGGGCGCGTAGTTCGAGGGAAAGAGATGGCGCTTCGCCTCCTCGTCCTGCTCGCGCTTGAATGTGTGGTCGGCACCGACCTTCCGGGCGCGCCCCACCGCGGGTCGGGCGTCGATCGCCTTGAACCAGCGATCAATGTTCGGATAGGCCGCCAGTGGCTCTTCGGTGCCGTGCATCACGAACTTCGCCCGGTCGATCCACCCCCAGGCCGAGATGTCGGCGATCGTGTACTCGTTGCCGACGATGAAGGACCGACCGGCGAGGTGATCCTCGAGCACCTGATAGTGCCGCTCCGCCTCCCGCCTGTACCGGTTGGTGGCGTACGCCACCTTCTCCGGCGCAGCGCGCTGGAAGTGCACGGCCTGCCCGGAGAATGGGCCGAGCCCGCTCGCGATGAAGAACAGCCAAGAAAGGAGCTCGCCCCGATCCTCCGGCTTGCCGAGAAAGCGGCCCGCCTTTTCCGCGAGATAGAGCAAAATCGCGCTCGAATCGAAGACGCGGGCCTCTTTGCCGCCGGCACCGTCGGTATCGACGATCGCCGGCACCTTGCCGTTCGGATTGACCTTGCGGAATGCCGGGGTGTGCTGGTCACCCTTGAGCGTGTCGATCGGCACGATCTCATACCGCATGCCAAGCTCCTCCAGGAGCAGCGCGACTTTGGCTGGATTGGGCGTCGGGTGGAAATAGAAGCGGATCATGTGACCTCCTGTGTCCGTCGCCGTTTTAGTGCGGCCGATCCAAAAGACCAAGGTCACATCTCCGGCACGTGCCGAGCGAGCTCCTCAAGCCACGCCGCCGCGTTCCCGTCGGACGGCGCACGCCAGTCCCCGCGCGGCGACAAGGCACCGCCTGCCGAGACTTTCGGCCCGTTCGGCATGGCGGAGCGCTTGAACTGGCTGAACGCGAAGAACCGGCGGAGGAACACCTCCAGCCAGTGTCGGATCTCCACCAGCGTGTAGGCGCGCCGCCGCTCGTCCGGATAGTTGGACGGCCAGGCCCCCGCCGCCACGTCGCCCCAGGCGTGCAGCGCCAGGAACGCGATCTTCGACGGGCGGAACCCGTAGCGCAGCGTGTGATAGAGCGCGAAATCCTGGAGCGCATACGGCCCGACGATCGCCTCGGTGCTCTGCGGCGCGTCCCCCGGCACCAGCTCCGGCGAGATTTCCGTAGCGAGGATCGCCTCCAGGATCGCCCCCACCTCGGCGTCGAACTGCCCGGAGCGCACCACCCAGCGGATGAGGTGCTGGATCAGCGTCTTCGGCACGCCGGCATTGACGTTGTAGTGCGACATCTGATCGCCGACGCCGTAGGTGCACCAACCCAGCGCCAGCTCCGACAGATCGCCGGTGCCGAGGACGAGGGCGTCGTTGTGGTTGGCGAGCCGGAACAGATAGTCGGTGCGCAGCCCCGCCTGCACGTTCTCGAATGTTATGTCGTAGACGTTTTGGCCTTGCGCGAACGGATGCCCGAGATCCCCCAGCATCTGCCGCGCCGCCGGTCGGATATCGAGTTCGCGCGCCGTTGACCCGATCCGCTCCATCAATCGCCACGCATTGCCCTTGGTCAGCTCGCTGGTGGCGAAACCGGGCAAGGTGAAGGCGAGAATGTTCGACCGTGGCAACCCGAGCCGGTCGAGCGCACGGGCGGCGACGATAAGGGCGTGCGTCGAATCAAGGCCGCCCGAGACGCCGATGACGACTCGCTGAATCCCGGTCGCCCGCAGCCGCTGCACCAATCCCGCGACCTGAATGTTGTATGCCTCATAACAATCCTGCTCCAGACGCAACGGATCGGACGGCACGAACGGGAACCGCTCCATCGGGCGCATCAGCCCCAGGTCGCGGTCGGACGGGTCGAGACGCGTGGAAATCCGACGGAATGCCCCAGCGCGGTCGGCATGGGCGCGGCGGTTGTCGTCGAACGTGCCCATACGCATCCGCTCCTGCCGCAGCAGGTCGAGATCGACATCGGCCAGGATCATCTGGCCTTCGGCGGGGAAACGCTCCGCCTCCGCCAGAGGCGATCCGTTCTCGAAGATCATCAGCTGCCCGTCCCAGGCGACGTCCGTCGTGCTCTCGCCCGTCCCGGCCGCCGCATAGAGATAAGCGGCGAGGCAGCGGGCCGAGGCGGATTGCGCGAGCAGGCGGCGGCTGTCGGCCCGGCCGATGGTGATCGGGCTGCCGGAGAGGTTCGCGAGCACGGTCGCGCCCGCGAGAGCCGCTTCCGCGCTCGGGGGGATCGGGATCCAGAAATCCTCGCAGATCTCGATGTGGAGCACGAAGCCGCGCAGGTCGTCGGCTGCAAACAGCAGATCGTTGCCGATCGGCACGGTCTGCCCCGCCAGCGTGATCTCGCCGCGCAGCGACTCACCCGCGGCAACCTGCCGGCGTTCGTAGAATTCCCGATAGTTGGGCAGATACGATTTCGGCACCACGCCGAGCAGCCGGCCGCGATGCACGATCAGCGCGGTGTTGTAGACCCGGTCGGCATGGCGCAACGGCGCGCCCACGACCAGGATCGGGGCCAGTTCCCGCGATGCCTCCACGAGCGCGGCCGCCGCCACCTCGACCGCGTCAAGCAACGCGTCCTGCAGCAGCAGATCCTCGATCGAGTAGCCGGACAGCGCCAGTTCGGGAAACACCGCCAGCACCGCGCCCTTGGCGTCGCACTCCCGCGCCATCGCCAGCACCTCGCCGAGGTTTCGGGCGGGGTCGGCGAGGTGGGTGCGCGTGGTGCAGACGGCGACGCGCGCGAAGCCGTGCGCGGTGAGCGACCGGAAATTCATCCCGTTAGTGTGGCCATCCCGCGCGCGGCGTCCATCCCGCGCGGGCGAACGTCAGGCCCGCTTGCGCGCGGGTACTTTGGCGAACGGCTTGCTCCGCTTCGCCGGCGCCGTGGGAAGCGGCTTCTTCGCTGCTGCCGCCTTTCGAACCGAGGCCTTCGCGGTCGCGGCCTTGGCCTGCTCGGGGGTGCGCGCGGAGTTGGCGTTCGTCTGCAGGCTCTTCTTCAGCGCCGACATCAGGTCGATGACGTTGCCGCGGTCCTCTTCCTCCTCGGGCTCCGGCTCGATCCCCTCGCCGCGCAGCTTCGCCTCGATCACCTCGCGCAGCCGCGCCTCGTATCGATCCTCCATGTCGGACGGCTCGAATGGGCCGGTCTGGCGGTCGATGAGCTGGCGCGCGAGCTGCACCATCTCCGCATCCGGCTTCCCCGCCGGGATCTGGTCGAACAGGTGGTGTGCATCGTGCACGTCCTTCTGCTCGTGCAGCGTGTGCGCCACCAGACCGTTGTCCATCGCCATCAGCGCGATCGGCCGTTCCCGACGGGAGATCACCAGGCGCGAGAGCGCCATCCGTCCGGATTGCCGGATCGCCTCACGCAGTACGACGAACACGTCGCGCGCGGCATCGCCGTCGGGGACCACGTAGTAGCTGTTCTCGAAGTAGATCGGATCGATCGCGTCCACCGGAACGAATTTCTCGATATTCATCGTCGTCGAGCTTTCGACGCGCGCCGCCTCGAAATCATCGTCTGTCATGATGAGGTAATGGTTCTTCTTGAACTCGTAGCCCTTCGCCAGATCGCGCCGGGACAGCTCCTCCCCGGTTTCGGCATCCTGCGTGATCATCCGCACGCGATGTCCGGTCTCGGGGTTGATGAAGTGAAAATGCAGGTTCGATCGCTCGCTCTTCGCCGGGTAGAGCGCGACCGGACAGGAAACCAGCGCAAGCCGTAGATGGCCGCGCCAGACCGGACGTTCCGCCATCAGCTTTTTCCTTCCGGCAGTTTCTCAGGCAGCGGCACGGCCGCCGCCACGAACCCGTCCCAGGCGTCGCGCTTCTGCTTCGCGAGCCGCTCTGGCACCGTGCGGACGTTGAACGCGGCGGGGTTGAGCGTCTCTGTGACCTCGCGCCACGTCAGCCGCGTCGCCACGCCCGCCCCCTCCCGCGCCCGCGGCGAGAACGACGCGACGGCGGTGGAACCGAGTCCGTTGCGGAGCCAGTCGACCA
>DATAPS010000012.1:0-9113 GCA_036265085.1 Acetobacteraceae bacterium
CGATGCGGGCGCGGATGACGGTCGTGGACGCTCCGGACGGCGCGATGGACGTATGCGGCACCGGCGGGGACAATGCCGGCAGTCTGAACGTCTCGACCGCAGTCACCTTCGTCGTGGCCGGCGCGGGCGTGCCGGTCGCCAAGCATGGCAACCGCGCCCTCAGCTCACGCACCGGCGGCGCCGATGTGCTGACGGCGCTCGGCGTGAACGTCGATGTCCCGCTCGACCGGCTCGCCGCCGTCTTGCGCGCCGCGGGCTGCGCGTTCCTGTTCGCGCCCCGGCACCACGCGGCACTGCGCCATGCCGCCGGCCCGCGCGTGGAGCTTGGGACGCGCACGATCTTCAATCTTCTCGGCCCGCTGGCAAACCCGGCTCAGGTACGGTACCAGCTTACAGGCGTGTTCGATCCGGTCTGGGCGCGGCCGATGGTGGAGACGCTCGCGGCACTCGGCACGACCCGGTGCTGGCTCGTGCACGGCCAGGGGCTCGATGAATTGACCGTGGCTGGCGAGAACACCGTCGTCGCGCTGGAAGACGGCGAAATCACCGAGTTTCGGCTGGCCCCGGAGGACGCCGACCTGCCTCGAGCGCCGGTGTCGGCAATCGCCGGCGGCGACTCCGCGACGAACGCCGCTGCGATGGCGGCGTTGCTTCGAGGAGCCAAAGGTCCCTATCGCGATACGGTTCTATTCAACGCCGCCGCTGCTCTCGTGGTCTGCCGTCACGTGGCGGATCTCCGCGACGGAGTGACGAAGGCCGCAGCCGCGATCGATTCTGGGGCAGCGATGGCGGCCCTCGAGACCCTGCGAAGGGAAACCGCATGAACAATCCCTCATTGGCCGTGACCGACCGGCCAGCGGATGTGCTCGCCGCGATCTGCCGGGACACGCGCGCGGAGGTCGAAGCGCGCAAAGCCAAGCGGCCGATCGAAAGCATGCGCAGCGCCGCTGCGAGCGCACCCAAGCCCCGCGGGTTCGCCCGTGCGCTGATGGAGGCGACCGTCTCGGGACGGTTCGGCCTGATCGCCGAGATCAAGAAAGCCTCGCCGTCCGGCGGCCTGATCCGGCCCGATTTCCACCCCGCCGCTCTCGCACGCGGCTATGCGGCGGGAGGTGCGAACTGCCTCTCGGTTCTCACCGACGCAAAGCATTTCCAGGGCAGTCCGGAGCACGTGAAGATCGTGCGAGCCGCGGTCGATCTTCCCATATTGCGCAAGGATTTCATCCTAGATCCCTGGCAGGTCTACGAAAGCCGCGCGATGGGTGCGGATTGCATCCTGATGATCATGGCTGCGTTGGAGAACGACCAAGCGGTCGAGATCGAGCACTTGGCTCGCGCGCTCGATCTCGACGTCCTCGTCGAGGTGCACGATGGCAACGAACTCCAGCGGGCGCTCGGCATGCAGACGAAACTCATCGGGATCAATGCCCGCAATCTCAAGACCCTGAAGACTGATCTTGCGGTCGTGGAAGAGATCGCGCCGCACGTTCCCCCGGACCGCTTCATCATCGCCGAGAGTGGCCTGCGTACGCATGACGACCTCGAGCGCATGGCCAAGAGCGTCGGGATTCGAGCGTTTCTGGTCGGCGAGAGCCTGTTGCGACAGCCCGACGTCGAGGCGGCCACGCGAGCGCTGCTGTGGGGATGACTGCCCGGCTTACCCATCTCGATAAGGCTGGGCGTGCGCAGATGGTGGACGTCGGCGCCAAGCCGGCCACCGACCGCGCCGCGACCGCGAAGGCCCGCGTGGCGATGCGGCCCGAGACGCTGCGGATGATCGTCGAGGGACAGACGCCGAAGGGCGACGTGTTCTCCGTCGCCCGCCTCGCCGGGATCATGGCGGCAAAGCATACCGCCGACCTCATCCCGCTCTGCCATCCCATCCCGCTCACCCAGGTCGTCGTCGAACTCTCCGCCGACGGCACGGACGGCGTGGAGATCACCGCGACGGCGCGTACGCGCGGCCAAACGGGTGTCGAGATGGAGGCGCTCACCGCCGCGTCGGTCGCGGCGCTGACGGTTTACGATATGTGCAAGGCGGTGGATCGCGGGATGCGGATCGAGGGACTGCGCGTCGTCGCGAAATCCGGCGGGGCATCGGGCGACTTCCACCAGCCATGATCAGTGTCGAGGAGGCCCGCGGCCGCATCCTCGCGCCGCTCCGCCCCACCCCTCCGGAAGTCGTGCCGCTGGCGGACGCCTGGGGACGGGTCTCGGTCGCGCCTTGTCCCGCGCGCCTCACGCAGCCGCCGTACGACGTCTCTGCCATGGACGGCTACGCTCTCCGGGCCGCGGACGGGTCACTCGGCGCCACGCTGCGCGTGGTAGGCACGGCGCCGGCCGGGCATCCGTGGGAGGGGTTAGTCGGCGGCGGAGAGACTGTGCGGATCTTTACCGGCAGCGTGATCCCCGAAGGCGCCGACGGGGTGCTGATCCAGGAGGACGCCGATCCACTCGACGGCGGGCGGATCGGGGTGCGGGAGACTGTCACGGCGGGGCGGCACATCCGTCGGGCGGGACAGGATTTCGCGATCGGCGACGTGCTGGTTCCCGCCAACAAACGGATCGGCGCCCGCGATATCGGGTTGCTCGCGTCCGGAAACCACGCCTGGGTGACGGTCCATCGGCGGCCGCGGATCGCACTTCTCGCGACCGGCGACGAGATTTCATTGCCGGGCGACCCGATTCCACGCGGCGGAATCGTGAGCTCGAATTCACACGCCCTTGCCGCCCTCGTCCGCGCCCGCGGCGGCGATCCGATCGTTCTGCCGATCGCACCCGACGACGCGGCGGCGATCGCGGCCGCGGCCGACTCGGCACGGGGTTGCGACATGCTGGTGACCACGGGCGGCGCGAGCGTGGGCGAGCATGATCTGGTCGCCTCGGCGCTCGCGCCGCGCCTTACCCTCGACTTCTGGAAGATTGCGATGCGGCCAGGCAAGCCGCTCATGTCGGGAGCGCTTGGCGACATCCCGATGCTCGGCCTGCCAGGAAATCCTGTCTCCTCGCTGATCTGCGCCATCCTGTTCCTGGTTCCCGCGATCGACCGCCTCTGCGGGCTCGCAGGCACCGCGCCGCCAACCGTGGAAGCGGTGCTCGGCAAGCCGGTCGGGAAGAATGATCAGCGCGCCGATCATCTCCGCGCCGCATTGGAAGCAGGCCCCGAAGGCGTGCCTGTCGTCACCGCGTTCGAGCGGCAGGATTCGGCGATGCTGCGGCTGCTGACCCGTGCCGACGCGCTGATCCTGCGGCCGCCACATGCACCGGCTCTGGATGTGGGCGCACGTGTGCCGATCATCAGGCTCGATACACTCGGCCTCTAACGGCCCGAAGCGGGGCTTGACGCGCCAACGGGAACCTATCTAGAACGCTGTGGACGTTGCCGGTTTGTTCCAAACCTCCGCGTGCCGGCGGCGGAACACAGGGATTGTCCGCCATGCTCACGCGCAAACAGCACGAGCTTCTCACCTTCATCGACAAGCATCTGAAGGAGACCGGCTTCTCGCCCTCCTTCGAGGAGATGAAGGACGCGCTTCAGCTCCGCTCGAAATCGGGCATCCATCGCCTGATTTCCGCACTGGAGGAGCGCGGCTTCCTGCAGCGACGACACCACCGCGCACGCGCCCTCGAGGTGATGCGGCTGCCGGAGGATCTCGGCCAGCGTGCCGTTACTGCTGGGCCTCTCGCGCTCTCCTCGAGCGCCCGGGCCGAGGATCACTCGAACTTCACGCCCAACGTCATCCGAGGCGATTTCACCGCGCGGATTCCCGGCGTCCGGACCGCGCCCGAAGCGGCCGCGGTACAGCTCCCGCTTTACGGCCGCATCGCCGCGGGCCTGCCGATCGAGGCGTTGCGCGATGATGGTGCGCGAATCGAGGTGCCGATCGCGCTGCTTGGCGGCGGCGAACACTACGCGCTCGAAATTGCGGGCGACTCGATGGTCGACGCCGGCATCCTCGACGGCGATACCGTGGTGATCCGGCGCGGTGATACGGCGGAGAACGGCCAGATCGTAGTCGCGCTCGTCGACGACAACGAGGTGACGCTGAAGCGACTTCGCCGCCGCGCCAACTCGATCGCGCTGGAGCCTGCCAATCCGCGGCACGAGACGCGGATTTTCCCAGCCGATCGGGTCAAGGTGCAGGGTCGCCTAGTGGCACTGATCCGGCGTTACTGAGTCGGACGGCATCCTCCAGACCGTCCCGCCGGTCAATTGACCGGAATAGCGGGCTGCACGCGGGCGACGGAGAACCGAAGCAGGCGCGCGACGGGGCCGACCGTCCAACCCTGGACGACGAGTGAAACGATCACGATGACGAAAGCCAGGACGAATGCGAGCTCGCCGCGAGGCGTACCTGCGAGCACCGGGATCACGGCGAGATAGATCGGGACCGCGCCGCGCAGGCCCACCCACGCGATAAAGGCCATTTCGCGCCAGGGAACGCCGAACCAGACGAGGCAGAGGACGGTCGCGACCGGGCGGGCGACGAAGATGAGGACGCAGGCCGTGAACACCGCAGCCGGAACCCAGGGCAGCGTGTCGTGCGGGGTGACCAGGAGCCCGAGCATCAGAAACAGACCGATCTGGCACACCCAGGCGAAGCCGCCGAAAATCGATCCGGCCTCGACAGTGGTTTCACCGCCCCGATTCCCCACCAGGACGGCGGCCACATAGACGGCCAGAAAGCCACTCACATGCCGCAACTGCGCGCCGCCGAACACCGCGGCGGCCATCGCGAGCAGCAGGACACTACGCAGCCCGTGATCCAGGCGCAGGCGCCGCACAACGAAAATCATGGCGGCGCCGGCGAGAACGCCGGCAATCGCGCCGCCACCCATTTCCCGGAGAAGCTCGATGACCTCGTAGGCGGGTTGAGCGAGGGCGACGTGGAGCCGCTCATGCGTCAGCAGCACGGTGAGGAACACGGACATCGGATCATTCAGTCCCGACTCGAGCTCGAGAATCGCGAGCACGCGATGGGGCAACACCACGCCGCTGGTGCGCAGCACAGCCGCGACCGCCGCGGCATCGGTCGGCGCGACCAGCGAGCCGAGCAGCAGGGCAGCGATCCAGTCCACGTCGGACACCGCCACGATGACCGAGGCGACGATCCCGGCGGTGAGGACCACCCCCAATGTGGCCAGGAGCAGCGCCGGCCATCCAGCTTCCCGAACCATCGCGAAACTGGTTTTCTGGCCGCCCTCGAACAGGATCACGACCAGGGCGATGCTGCCGAGGAGATAGGTCAGCTGGAAGTCGCTGAAACGGATCCCGCCGGGACCGTCCTCCCCTGCGAGCATTCCCAGCACGAGGAAGACGAGCAGCAGCGGGGTTCCGAACCGACGGCCAGCGATGCCGGCGAGAATCGCGACAATGCCCAGGGTTCCGCCGATCAGGATATCGAGATGGGCAGCGTCCATCAGGTGCAGGCCACGGCTTCGCGAATCGTGTTCCACGCCGCAGCGACGTCGGCGCGCTCCGTCGTCTCGGCACCTATCGAGACGCGCACCATCCAGCGGCCATCGAGCGTCGCCGGCGTGAGATAGGCGGCGCCGGAGCGGTTCACCCGATCCGCCCACGCCCGCGTGTGGTCGTCAAGCGCGTCGCCCTCCAGACCCGGGGGCTCGTGGCGAATGCACACCGTTTGCAGCGGCACCGGCGCGACCACGCGCCATGGCGGCGTCCGCGCGACTTCTTTCGCGAGCCACGCCGCATTCGCGAGATCGCGGCGCAAGCGCGCGGCGAGGCCATCCACTCCCTGCTCGCGGATCAGGAACCAGAGCTTCAGCGCGCGGAAGCGTCGGCCGAGCGGAATGCCCCAGTCGCGGAGGTTCTTCACCTGCCCGTCCACCGCGCTCTGCAGGAAGCTCGGGTTGGTCGACATGACGCGCACGAGATGGACCGGGTCGCGGACGTAGTAGAGCGAGCAGTCGAACGGCGCGCCGAGCCATTTATGCGCGTTGAGCACGAGGCTGTCGGCGCCTTCGATGCCGTCCCAGAGATGGCGCATCTCGGGGAGGATCATGGCGCTCCCGGCCATTGCCGCGTCGACATGCAGCCAGACGCCATGGCGCCGCACGACTTCAGCGATTGCGCCGATGGGGTCGATCGCGGTGGTCGCGGTCGTTCCCGTGGTCGCGACGACGGCCGTCGGGACGATGCCGGATGCGCGGTCGCGTGCGATCGCGTCCTCCAGCGCGTCGGCGCGCATGGCGTGCGCGGCATCGCACGGGACCAGGCGGATCGTGTCGCGGCCGATTCCGGCAAGCAGCGCCCCCTTGTCGACGGAGCTGTGGCTCTGGCCGGAGACGTACACCGCGAGCGGCGCCGGTTGCGCCTGCAAGCCGCCGCGTGCGAGGGCGTAGTCGGTGACGCGCTCGCGGGCGCAGATCAATGCGACGAGCGTGCTCGTCGAGGCGGTGTCCTGGATCACGCCGCTCCACCGGGGCGAGAGCCCGACCATCTGGCGCACCCAATCGGTGACGACCTCTTCGAGTTCGGTCAGAGCCGGGCCAGATTGCCAGGACAGGCCGAGCACGCCGAGGCCCGTGCTGGCGATGTCCCCGAGCACCCCGGCGAGCGGGGAGTTGCCCGGGAAATAACCGAAGAAGCGCGGGTGCTGCCAATGCGACAGGCCAGGAATGACCAGGCATTCCAGATCGGCGAGCACGTCGCCGACGGATTGGGCGTGCTGCGGCGGTTCCTTCGGAAACAGCGCTCGCACCTCGCCGGGCGCGACCTGGGCCATCACCGGGCGGTCGGCGATCGCGGCTCGGTAGTCCGCGATCAGGTCGATCAGCTTGTGGCCGTGCTGGCGGAACTCGTCAGGCGTCATGCGGCACGTCCGTCACTCTGTCGTGTTGTGACACTTACCCCCGCCCTCCCGCTTGCGGGAGGGGGTTGCCGCTATGCAGGATGCCCGTCCGAATAGGAGTCCGCGATGCTGCACCGAAGCCTGATCGCCCTCGCCTCGCTCGTCGCCGCCTCGCTCGCCGCCGTCCCGAGTCACGCCGGGGAGAGAGACGGGTCGCTGGTGATCGGCGTTGCGCAATTCCCGGCGAGCCTGAACCCGTACATCAGTTCGCAGACGGTCCAGTTCTACACGATCGGGTTCGCCACCCGCCCGATCAGCGCGTTCGATGTCAACGGGCACGTCACCTGCGTGCTCTGCACCGAGCTGCCTTCGCTCGAGAACGGGCTCGCCAAGGTCGAGGAGCTCGGCGAGGGCAAAAAGGGGCTGGCGGTGACGATCAAGCTGAAGCCCGATCTCACCTGGAGCGACGGCACGCCGCTGACGGCGAAGGACGTCGCCTTCACCTTCAAACTGGGGCACGACCCGAATGCGGGATTCAGCGACATCTATCCATGGGCGCGCGCGAAGAGCGTCGACGTCGTGGACGATCACACCGCGGTCCTGCACCTCGACCGCACGCTCGCGACTTATCAAGTATGGGACTACGTGCTGCCCGAGCACATCGAAGGGAAGGTCTACAGCAACCCGACGGAGTACATTACACACACGATCTACAACACGGCGCCGATGACACCGGGATTGTGGAACGGCCCGTATGTCATCAGCGGCTACCAATCCGGCAATCAGATCGAGTTGACGCCTAATCCCGCGTGGAAGGGCCGCGCGCCCGATATCAAGCGGATCGTGGTGCGCCTGATCGAGAACACCGCGGCGCTGCAAGCGAACCTGCTGTCGGGCGATGTCGACATGACGCCGTCGGGCATCGGCATCACCACCGACCAGGCGGTGGCGCTTCAGCACGATCACCCGACGCAGTTCGCGTTCTTCTACCACAAGGGCCTGAGCATGGAGCGCATCGACCCGCAGCGGGACAATCCGATGCTGGCCGATCTGCGCGTTCGGCAGGCGCTGTTGCACGCGGTGGACCGCAACACGCTGATTCAGAAACTGTTCGCCGGACACGCCTCGATCGCGCTGACATGGATGAACGACCTCGATCCGAATTTCACCACAGACGTGGCGCAGTATCCGTTCGATCCCGCAAAGGCGCGCGCGCTGCTGAAAGACGCCGGCTACGCGCCCGGGCCGGACGGCATCTGCCGCAACGCGAAAGGCGATAGGCTGTCGTTCGAGTTTTCGACGACGGCCGGCAATCGCATCCGCGAGCTTTCGCAACAGGTGATGCAGGACGAGTGGAAGTCGGTGTGCATCGAGGTCACGATCCACAACGAGCCGTCGCGCACCTTCTTCGGCACGACGACGCGCGAGCGGAGCTACACGGGCCTTGCGGAATACGCGAACAGTTCGCGCATCGGTCTCGTGCCGACACCGTTCTACGGCACGGCCGGCATCCCGACGAAGCAGAACAACTTCAACGGCATGAACGTGGCCGGCTTCAGCGATCCGGAAATGGACCGCACGATGGCGGCGGCCGAGGTGGAGCTGGATCCGGCGCGCCAGAAGGTGCTGTGGACGAAGATGCAGCAGATCTACGCGGCGAATCTGCCCGAGCTGCCGCTCTATTTCCGCGAGGACCCGGACGTGAACCCGACGTGGCTGAAGGGCTACGAGGCCACCGGGAAGGAGGATTACACGAGCTACTGGGCGGAGAACTGGCACCGTTAGTCCAGCTGAGGGCGCTGGTCTCGCGCATGCGGACGCGCCTCTCCGCGCGATGCGCGGAAAGGGTGCCATGGCGGACGGGGCTGGGCGACCGCGCGGCGGCGCGCGGTCATTCCAGGAGCGGTTGGCCCAGCAGCGGCCGGCGGTAGCGGGTGAGATAGAAGCGGAACGGCCGATCGCGGGTCCCGGTGAACGGCGGCGGGTCCCAGGGCGGCGGCGGCAGGCCGGCGGCGGTGGCGGCCTTCTCGGCGGCCACCATCCGGGCGTGGGCGGCCCAGTCCACGGTAACGACATCGGCCTGCGAGGGCAGCCGCAGCAGGTCGGGGATTTCGCCGACGCCGAGCATGCGGCAGAGCGGACGCAGGATGCGGCCCATGCGGCGCGGCTCGGCGGCGATCATCGCCTGCATCTCGGGGTCTTCCAGCAGGCGCTACAACTCGTTGCCATGGTATTCGCGGGCGATCCGGGTCACCCAGCCCCAGCTCTCCCGGACGCCATACGCGGCCAGGGGATTCG
>DATAPS010000013.1:0-2925 GCA_036265085.1 Acetobacteraceae bacterium
AACCACCTGCGAGCGCCGCAGGGAGCCGAGGGGCCTCTGCAGGTGACCCTGACGGCTCCCTGCGGGGTGCCGTTAACGCGGCTACGCTGACGAAGAGGGTGGCACCCGCGTGCTGAATTTCCTTCACGGGGGCGCGGCGTCGGTGGATTACGATTTCTCCTACGGGTTCAAATCCGAGGTGGCCTAGGGGCGTTGAGGCGACACAGGAGGCCCCCAGGCTCGCGCAGGGGCGCGCGACACCCTCGCCAGCGGCTCGACATGAGCGACCGCCCAGTAGGCTCCCTCGAACGCGTGCATCGCGAACCTCACGCCACTCACCGGGACGATGAGCGAGCCGTGCATCGGCAGACCGATCACTTGGCGATGCTTGAGGTAGCCCAGCCGGGAGTAACGGATTCGTTTTGCGATTGACGATGATCGGCCCGCAACATCGGGTTCGGGATCGGTGGCGGAAGCGACGCGGGGCGAGGGCCGGCCGCCGCTGCTGCGAGCGGCGGGCGGGTCACAGAGATGGACGACCACGCGCTCGGCGACGCGCTCGCGGCCGCCGCGCGGCGCGTGGGATTCGCGGTATCGGGCGCGACGGTGGAGGCGGAAGGGGTCTGCGCCGGATGCGCTTCGGATCTGCCGAACGCGGCGCGAGCGGAACAGGGGTCAGCGCAGCGGCAGCGGCCTCAGGACACCGTAGCTCAGCGTGCCGGGCCCTACCGACGCGGAAGCAAGTCATATGCGATCGGCGCCGCAACGACATGCGCGCGACGGGTGCGCCTCCGATATGTTCTTGAGAATGCCGGTCACACTCCCGAGCACGCTCTCCGTCTCGTGACCGGCAGGCGTTCGCACGTAATGTGCTCGTAATCTCGCTGTTCCACTCTGCATCTCACCGAAGTCGCATTGCCGTTCGCGGCAGTCGCTCCGGTCGAAGCGCAAGCTGACGCCCCGATGGACGTCAGTTGAAAATGAACCAGGAGCACACGCCATGTTCAAGCTACTCCTCACCGCCGCGGCGTTCGCAGGTCTTGCGATAGCTGCGGCGCAGGTCGCGACTGCCGCCCCGCCATCAGGCCAAACGGCGTATGATGCGTCGGCAGCGATTGGGCCGATTGATGCTTCCACGTTTTCCGATCATTCGAAGTACCCGTTGCATCGACACAGTTTTGCCGATCAATCGAAGTATCCGTTACATCGCTCCAGCTACTTCGAGCCGGGTGCAAGCGACGTCCAGTATCGGGCCGGTGGAACAGATACGCGCGGCTAATTGACGTCCTGGCGGCAATGAGGAACCCCTCTGCACGTCGGCAACGTTGTCCCGGCAGCAGACCCCGCGGACAGGATTCAATATTGTAAGCGGGCGACGAACGGCGATCCTATGCTCGCATCCGCCCGGCGCGCGGTGTCAAGCAGTCTGCGCTCCGGGCGCGAACGACAACCGCAGAAGCGAGCTGCGATGCCCGGGGGAGCTGCCTACCTCCCCACGCTCGCCGGGCGGTTCGACGTCTCGGCGGCTGCCTGGGCGTGCGCCGCCGCCCCAGCGACCGTGAGCGTAAACGCCGCGCCGCCGCCAGGACGATCATTCACGGTGACCGATCCGCCATGCATCGCGGCGATCTCACCGACGATGGCGAGCCCGAGGCCGGCGCCGCCGTAACGAGCCGCGCCGCCCCGCTCGAACCTCCCGAAGATGCGTGCGCGATCCGGCTCCGGAACACCCGGCCCACGGTCACGCACCGTGATCATGCCTCGTGGTGTGATCACGACCTCCACCGTGGTGCCGGCCGGCGCATGCATCAGTGCGTTCTCGATCAGGTTCGTCAGCGCCAAGCTCAGAGCGGCGTGGTTGCCGATCACCGCAGCCCCGGACAGGGGCGCATCCAGTGCGATCTCCACACCGCGCCGCAGCCCGAGCGGGGCAAGATCGGCAATTGCTTCTGCCGCGACGGCGCGCAGCTCCACCGTCTTCGAGACCTCGACTGGCAAAGACTCCAACCGCACCATCCGAAGCATTTGACTGACCAACCGCGCCATGCGGTCTGCGTCGTGGCGGAGCGGCGCCAGCTCCGGATGCCCCTCCACCATGTCTAGCCGGGCCGTCAGCACCGCAAGCGGCGTGCGCAGCGCGTGCGCCGCCTCGGCGACGAACCGGCGCTGCAGCGCGATTGCCTCCTGCAGCCGCTCCAAGGCGTCGTTCATCGCGTGCACAAGAGGCGCAATCTCACTTGGCAGCGCTTCGGTCGGCAATCGAATGTCGGGATGGCCGGGGCCAATCTTCGCAGCTGCGGTCGAGACGCGGCGCACCGGACCGAGGCCGAGCCGCACCGTGGCTACGCTGACCAGGATGAGCGCCGCGCCGAGCGGTAGCAACAGCCACAGCGCACCAAGCAGAAAATTTCCGATGAGGCTGTCCAGCAACGCGGCCGTCTGCTCGCGCCCTTGCAGGACCGCAATCCGGAACGGGCCGGCGCGCGTGACGAACCCGATCATGCCACGAGAATGGTTGACGAACCGGGGCACGCGGAAAAACCCGTCAGAAGTCGACTCGCGCAGAAACGGTGCCATCTCGGACGCAACGGGCGCATCGGATGTCCCGAGCAGGCGGCCGTCGGCGAACACGAGGAACACGTTGTCGCCGTCGGAGGCGCGGAAGTGATTGACCAGCGCGTCGGGTAAGTGGATTACGCCGTTCGCGTCGAGCGCGGGCGGGAGTGCCGCGATGATCAGATCCGCTTGGCCCTGCAACGCCCTGTCGTCGAGCTCGCGAACGGTGGCGATGGCCCGCCAAGCAGTCCCGACCGCCGCCAGCAGCACCGCGACAAGGATCACTGCGGCGAGTCTCCACCCTAGCCGAAGCGTGAGCGACGGCGCTGCGGACTGCCGGGTCAGGAACACGGCGCGACGGTCAGCAGGTAGCCAACGCCCCGCACGGTT
>DATAPS010000014.1:0-9984 GCA_036265085.1 Acetobacteraceae bacterium
CCCGACCTGCTGCGGCTGCCCTCGCAGGCCGATGTCGTCACCGTGGACTGGGCCGCCCATGCCCGGATGGTCGAAGCCGAGAAGGCCGCCACCGCCGCCGGCCTGCCGCCGCCGCCCTGGGACCCGCCGCCGTTCACCGGGACCCGCGATCGGCCGTTCCGCTTCTATCTCACCCGCTACCGGCAGCCGCTCCTGGCCCAGCCGCTGCTGGCCCAGCCGCTCCTGGAATGAGCGCGCGCCGCCGCGCCGTCGTCCGCCCCCGTCCGCCTATGGCACCCTTTCCGCGCATCGCGCGGAGAGGCGCGGCATCATGCGCGAGAACGCACGAGCTGTTCGCTGCAATCGCCCCCGGTCATTGCTGGAGTTGGGAAGCGTGGCTACCGTCCCGCTCCAAGAAGCCGACGCCCAGGGAACGCCAAGCACCATGAGGATCCGCGATGTTGCGTTCACCTTCCTTCGTCACGCCATCGCCAAGAAGTATGGCGACGCCCAGGGCCTCAAGACGCAGCGCGCGACGCTCCTGATCCGCATCGACACGGATGACGGCCCGTGCGGATGGGGCGACACGTCCACCCGGGGCGATTTCAACGTCGCGCACCTGCGCGAGACGCGCGAGATGCTGTGCGGCCAAAACCCGCTGGCGGCGGCGCCGCTGGTCCACAAGCTCGGGATCTTCGGCACGCGCATCGCCGCGGGCATCGACGTCGCGTTGGCCGATCTGCGCGGGCGCGCGGCGGGCATGAACGTCGCCACCCTGCTCGGCGGCGCGTTCCGCACGCGCCAGCCCTGCTACGCCTCGCTGCAGAACGCCAACGAGAATGAGGACATCGACGCCGATGCGGTGGCGCAGGCAACGCATGCGGTCAGCCTCGGCTTCCGCCACGTCAAGATGAAGGTCGGCTGGCATTCGCCCGACGTGGATGCGCGCTGGGTCAACGCGGTGCTCGCGGCCTTGCCGGAGGACGTGCTGCTGGCCATCGACGCCAACCGAGTGCTCGACATCGCGAGCGCCGAGCGGCTGGCGCAGGGCATCGAGGATCTCGACCGCATCTCCTGGTTCGAGGAGCCGCTGAGCAATCGCTATCCGCGCGCCTATGCCGAGCTCCGCACCCGCGTCCCGGTGCCGATCGCGGGCGGCGAGTCCATGACGGTGGCGATGCTGAACGATGTCATCGCCGGCCGGATGATGGACATCGTGCAGCCCGACCTGATCGGGCATGGCGGGTTCGCGGCGATGCGGACGCTGCTCGATCTCTGCGACATCCACGGCGTGCGGTTGATCCCGCATTGCTTCGATGGACAGATCATGCGGCTGGCGACGCTGCATCTGCTGGCGTCGCGGCCGGACTGGGAGGAGAAGCACGGCGAGTACGACAGCCCGCCAGTCGAAGTGGACATCTCGCCGAACCCCGTGCGGGACGAGTTGCTGACGGAGAATCTCCGTCCGGATGCGGACGGATATCTTGCCGTCCCGGCCGGCGCCGGGCTCGCCATCGCGGTCAACGAGGATTTCGTGGCGAAGGCCGGGCAGCCGATCGCGCTGTGAGGTGCGGTCGCAGTTCGTGGCGTCAGGTGGCTTCGTTCTGCGAACGATGCATTGCAGCCCTGTGCGTTAGCAGAGAGCGATTGCTTGTTCCTTAGGCGTTGTTATGGATCATCGTGGTACCCACCAAGCGGCGAGAACCGAGTCGGAGCAACATGTGTTTTACGAAGCGTACGAACTGCAACGCGCGAGTCTGACTCCCCTCCGCCTGATGGCAACAGGCACACTCTCCTTCCTCGATCTTCCCTTCAATCCGATCCGGCCGACACCGGCGGGCCGGATCGCTGCGGCCGCCCTCGACAGCTTCGAACATTCGACGCGCCGGTTCGGCAAACCCCGGTTCGGGCACACGAGCACGGTGATCGACGGCAAGGAGATCGCGGTGTCCGAAGAAATCGTCGCGACTCGGACCTGGGGCGATCTTAAGCGATTCCGCCGCGTCGCCGATCGTCCGCAAGATCCCAAGGTTCTGATCGTCGCGCCCATGTCGGGGCATTTCGCGACGCTGCTGCGGGGGACGGTGAAGGAATTCCTGCCAGATCACGACGTCTACATCACCGATTGGCGCGACGCGCGCACCGTGCCGATCATGGCGCCCGATTTCGGCCTCGACGACTACCAGGACTACATCATGGAATTCATCCGGCTGCTCGGTCCGGAGCTCCACCTCGTCGCGGTCTGCCAGCCGGCCGTTCCGGTGCTCGCCGCAGTGGCGCTGCTGAACGAACGCGAGCCGCACGCCGCCCCGAGGAGCATGACGCTGATCGGTGGCCCGATCGACGCGCGGGAAGGCCCGACAGCGGTAAACGACTTTGCCATGCGGCACGATCTCACGTGGTTCAAGCGCAACGTGATCCACCGTGTACCGTTCGGCTATCCTGGCTTCCTCCGGCCGGTGTATCCGGGCTTCCTCCAGCTCGCCGGGTTCATCGCCATGAACCTCGACCGCCATGTCGAGGCGCATGCGCAAATGTTCCAACATCTCGTGCAGGGCGACGGCGAGCCTCTGGCAGCGAAACGCCGCTTCTACGAAGAATACCGCTCGGTGATGGATCTCTGCGCGACGTTCTATCTCGAAACGATCAAAGCCGTGTTCCTGGAGCATCATCTGCCGCGCGGCATCTTCCGCCACCGGGGTACGCGCGTGGATCCTTCCGCGATCGAGCGGACGGCGATGATGACCATCGAAGGAGAGCGCGACGACATCTCCGGCCTCGGCCAGACCCGCGCCGCCCACGCGCTCACCATGCGATTGCCGGACGAGAAGCGGGCACACTGGGAGCAGGCGGGCGTCGGTCATTACGGCCTATTCAACGGGCGCCGCTTCCGTACCGACATCGCGCCGCGCATCAAGGCATTCATCGCGGCGCACCCCTAGCCCGCAGCGGCGTGGCGCGGAAGCCGATCCCGCCCTAAACTGCGCCATCGCGGTGAGCGCATCGCTATAAAATGGGAGGGATGGGCACATGCTGGGACTGATGCAGGATCAGCCCCTGATGATCTCGTCGATCATCAAACACGCCGCTCGGCATCACGGGGAAGCCGAGGTCGTCTCGCGGGCGGAATCGGGCGCGGTGACGCGGACCACTTACCGCGCGCTCGAAGCGCGGTGCCGGCGTCTCGCACACGCGATGCAGCGCCTCGGGATCGCGCCCGCGGATCGCGTCGCTACGCTCGCTTGGTGCACCTCCCGCCATCTCGAACTGTACTATGCGGTGGCGGGCATGGAAGCGATCCTGCACACCGTCAACCCGCGGCTCTCCGCGGATGACGTTGCCTATATCGTAAACCACGCGGGGGACCGACTCATCTTCGCGGATACGAGTTTCATCCCATTGCTCGCTATGGTTGCACCGCGCGTGACGGAGACGGTCCGCGCGATCGTCTTGATGACCGGACGTGATGAGATGCCCGACCTTCCTTTGCCGGCGGGGATGGAGCTTCTCTGCTACGAAGAGCTGATCGACGCAGGGGACGACAGCTTCGCGTGGCCGCAATTCGAGGAGCGGACGGCCGCGTCCCTCTGCTACACGTCAGGGACGACCGGGCGGCCGAAAGGCGTGCTCTACAGCCACCGCTCTACGGTGCTGCACGCCTACGCAATCAACACCGCGGACGTGTTCGGCCTGCGTGCCAGTGATCGCGTGATGCCGGTCGTGCCGATGTTCCACGTCAATGCGTGGGGCGTTCCCTACGGCGCGCCGATGGTCGGGGCGTCGCTTGTAATGCCCGGCCGGCATCTCGACGGACCGAGCGTCGCAGGCCTGATGAATGACGAGCGAGTCACGGTCTCGGCCGGCGTGCCGACCATATGGATGGGCCTGCTGAACTACCTGCGCAGCTCCGGCACACGGCTGCACACCGTCGAGCGCCTGATCATCGGCGGCTCGGCCTGCCCGCGGCTGCTGCTGGAGGCGTTCGATGGGGAATATGGGGTCCAGGTCGATCACGCCTGGGGCATGACGGAAACCTCGCCGCTCGGCACCTATAACTCACCCAAGCCACAGAATGCGGGATTGACGGGCGAGGATCGGCTGCGGCTTCGCGAAAAGCAGGGACGCGCCATCTTCGGGATTGATCTGGATATCTTGAACGACTCGGACACAGCGGTTGCGTGGGACGGGGCAACCTCCGGCAATCTTGTCGTCCGTGGATCCTGGGTGACAAGCGGGTACTTCGGCGATGAGCCGGGGAGCGCTGTCGACGATGCGGGATGGTTCCACACCGGCGATGTCGCGACAATCGATCGCGACGGTTACGTCGCGCTGACCGATCGCACCAAGGACGTGATCAAGTCAGGCGGCGAATGGATAAGCTCGATCCAGCTTGAAAACATTGCCGTGTCGCATCCCGACGTCGCCGAGGCGGCGATCATTGCGGCCGTCCATCCGAAGTGGGACGAACGGCCGCTGCTGCTCGTCGTTCCCAAGCAAGGCCGCAGCATCGTCAAAGACGAGCTGCTGCGCATCTACGAAGGCAAGGTCGCGAAGTGGTGGCTGCCCGACGATGTCGTGATCCTGGGCGAACTGCCGCACACGGCGACCGGCAAGCTCAGCAAAATGCAGCTTCGCGAACGCTATCGGAACTATCTGACGGAACGCGACGCCCGCGAGGTCGCGGACTAACGCATCCGCCAGACGAGCGTCGCTGAAACCGCGTAGTTCCAGACGACGCCGACGATCGCGCCCAGAATTCCGGACGGCGTCCAGCCGGAGTGGGCGCGATACAACGTGTTGGCGATGCCAATGTTCGCGACCGCGCCCAGCCCGCACACCACGATGAAGACGGCAAGACCGCGCACTAGCGGCACGCCCCGCAGACGGTTCGTCCGGTAAGTCAGCGTATTGTTGAGCCAGAAGTTGAACGCCATCGCGACGATCGTCGCGGCCGTCTGGTCGGCCTCGAACGGCAAACCGCTCGCGCGCCCAGCGACCAGAACGGTGTAGTGCACGAGCACGCCCACGGCGCCGACAGCCGCGAACGCCGCGAAGCGCGGCGGAATGACGCCGTAACTTGCCTTCTCGATCAGAACGCCAATGAACTGAGCCATGACCAGCGCATCGAGCTTGCTCTCGCCCGCGAGCCGCGGCTGGAACCGCAGCGGTATCTCGGCCACGCGAAGCGCCGTCGGCGCCGAGAGCAGCAGGTCGAGCAATATCTTGAAGCCCTGCCCCGACAGCCGCGGCGCGAGCCTGTCGAACAGTTCGCGCCGCATCGCGAAGTAACCGCTCATCGGATCGGTGAGCGCCACGCCCATCAGCCGCGTCGCCACGCCGATACCGGCGCGCGAGACCCGGCGGCGCCATACCCCGTCGAGACCAGCCGCATCACCGCCCTGCACATGACGGCTGCCGACCGCGATATCGGCGCCCGCATCGAGCGCGCGCAGCAGATCCGGAATGCGGGCCGGGTCGTGCTGCATATCGCCGTCGATCACCACGACGGAAGCTGCGGAGGACGACAGCACGCCCTCGATCACCGCGCTGGCCAGGCCGCGACGCCCGATACGGCGGATGCAGCGGACGCGGAAGTCGCTCTGCGCGATCCGCCGCACCTCTTCGGCGGTCTGATCAGCGGAATCGTCGTCGACGAAGATCGCCTCCCACGCGATTCCGGGCAGCGCGCGGTCGAGCGCCGCGACCATCCGGGCGACGTTTTCGCGCTCATTGTAGCACGGAACGACGATGGTGACGGCAGCGACGCTCGGTCGGCTCTGGTCATGCGGGACCATGAGGTCCTGCGTCTGCAGCATCAGTCAGGAGCTCCGAGCGGCAAGAATGCGCTCGGCGTAGTCTAAATACGAGGAAAGTGGAAGCGGACCGGAACTAGGCCTGTGAGCGCCGCACCCGGCCCTGCACACGGGTGACGCCGCGGCGCCCGGCACCAGACTTGCCGCCCGTCCCGGCCTCGCCGCGCGAGGGCGGCGGAGCTGCCTGCGGCTTGCGGCCGAGGCCGATCTGCTTGGCGAGCGTCGACCGGCGCTGTGCGTAGCTCGGAGCGACCATTGGGTAATCGTGCGGAAGGCCCCAGCGCTCGCGGTATTGCTCAGGAGTCATGCTGTAGGACGTCATCAGATGACGCTTCAGCATCTTCAGCTTCTTACCGTCTTCCAAGCAGATGATGTAATCTGGGAATACCGACCGGCGTACGGGAACGGCCGGCTGCGGCTTGTCGGACTGCTGCGGCGTATCGACGTTCGCGAGCGTCCGGTAAACCGACTGGATCAAAGCCGGAAGAACGTCCGGCGTCACCGCATTGTGGCCGACATGCGCCGAGACGATGCGCGCCGTCAGACTCAGGATACGTCCGTTGCTGGTATCTTCACTCATCGTTCCGGCGCCAATACACGTGTGCCACACATATAGCACGAAATCTTGAAAAGGAAAGAGTGGCTTTTCTCCATGTGATGGAAAATTACCGGAATTGGCCCTGAAACAGCAAGGGCCGCCACCCGCCGCACAAGAACGTCATGCCTCGCAGAGCAGTAGAGATGCTCGGCTGCTCTAGGGGAAGGATCGAAAATCGCGTGCAAATCCCACAGCGCGATCCAGGAGACATGCGTTGAGGATGCGGAAGGCAGGAGTGGCGACGATCAGAGTGGATGGATCGGCGCGCTCGACAGCTGGTCCAGGATACGCGACGAAAAGAAAAACTTCTATGCTCTGCGCGGAAGCAACGCCGCAAAGCGGCCTCAAGTCCTCCACCATCGCGTTGAACTCGTCCGACGTGGCAATCCGCCATTCGTTTCTCCATGGTTCCAGAAGTCGGCGGAGGACGATTGGCTGCTGCGATTGGACGGCGAAAACAGTGGGCACCACGAGCCCCTGAAATACCGCGCGTGCGGAAACATGCTCCATCGGCGGCCCCCACCACGCATCAAGAGGAATATCCGGATCCGCCTTGCCGCGCGCCGTCAACATGATGCTGCCGGGCGGCAGTGTGCGCGCGACAGCGTCGAAAGCACGATAGACCGAGGCTTCGCTTGAGAACGCGGCCGCCAACGCCATGCTCCTGACGACGAGCAGGGCCACCAGGAGCGCGAGCGCGGCCGTCCGCGCGCGCGGCGATCGCCACGTGACCTGCAGCCCTGCAGCTGCGAGCAGCGCGATCGGGAGAGCCAAGCGGTAGTCGAGAAGACTTCCCGTTCCTGCGGATTCCGGCAGCAACATCACGGCGACGATCAACAGGCCGAGAGCGGCGAGAACCGACGCGCGCATGCGCAAGCGGGCAGATCGGCCCGCCATGATGGCCAGCAAAGCAACGACCGCCCATGTCAGTATCCCGACGGCAACTCCCGCGTGATCGGTGAACAGCCGAACGAAGAGCGCGACTTTCCAGCGCAGCACGCCGGCCGCCGATCCGCGGCCCATGTAGAAGATGTTGCTTCCGTTTGCGTCGGGCAAACTATCCGCCGCGGTGCTCGACAGGAGCAGCAGGGTCAGAAATATGCATCCCGCGCTGACGCTGCTCACGTTCCTCAGGACCGACGAGACGCCCTCGCGCATCGCCGCCCGGGCGCCCCGAAGCTCGACGCAGCCGGCAACAAGCACCCATAGGGCGGCGGCGAGCAGATGCACGTAGAATAAGAGAACCGTCCCGCCGATGGCGATCATCCAGCGGCGCCTCGGTGGCGAGGGAAGCCACGCGGCGAGAAGCCCCATCGCCAAGCCCAAGCCGAAGACGTAGTTAACCAACCCGTACATCAGTGGTCCCGTGCTGAAGAGCAGCGCCGCGATCAAGGGCCGCGCGGGGCCCGGCGATCCCAGTGCGCGGGCAAGCAAATAGAACCCGCCGACGAACATGACGTAGGTCCCCGCCAGGAACAGCGTCCCGGCCAAGTCGATGCTCAGCCCGGCCCAGTGGAGCGCGCCGACAACGAAATCGAGCGCCTCGTTCGGCACGGGATGCGGATTAATGCTGTAGTAGTGCGACCAGAACGGATTTCCGCGCACCAGCTCCACGTCGATGAAGACGCGGGCGAGATGGTTTGGCCAGTCGACGAACGGCGCCGGCTGGCACGCGAGCACCGGCAGAAGTCCCGCGACAAGCGCCGCCAGCACGAGCGCGTGCCCGCTTGCCGGCGTGTTCATGCCGAGCCGGAGAAGTTCAGGCGCCGACCACGATCCGCCGCTTTGCCATCGCCGGCACCTCGACCTCGATCTCCAGCGTGGAAACCGTGTCGCCACGATCGAGCTTGATCTGCACCTTGTCCCGGTCGACCGGCAGATGCTTGCGGATCACAGCGATGATCTCGTCCTGCAGCAGCGCCACGATGTCCGAGCCGCCGATCGCCGCGCGCTCGTGCGCGAGCAGGATCTGCAGCCGATCGCGCGCGACCGGCGCCGATGGGCGGCGCCGGAGAAACTGGAAGATGCTCATGCCACCCTCCGTCCGAACAGCCGGTCGACGAATCCGCGCCGCTCAACCGGCACCACGACTTCGACCTGCTCGCCGCGCAGCCGCCGGGCCGCCTCCGCATACGCGCGCCCGGGTGTACTCTCGGGCGCGCTGAGTGTGACCGGCACGCCGATGTTCGACGCCCGAAGCACCTCCTGGCTCTCCGGGATGATGCCGAGCAGCGGAATGGACAGGATCTCCAGGACGTCTTCCGTCTTCAGCATGTCGCCTCGCGCAGCGCGCACCGGGTCGTATCGCGTCAGTAGCAGGTGCTTCTCGATCCGCTCGCCGTTGGCCGCCTTCTTGGTCTTGCTGTCGAGCAGACCGATGATGCGGTCCGAGTCGCGCACCGACGAGACCTCGGGATTGGTGACGACGATGCCGATATCGGCGTGATGCATCGCGAGCGCCGCCCCGCGCTCGATCCCCGCTGGACTATCGCACAAGATCCAATCGAATTTCTCCCGCAACTCGTCGATGACCTTGGCGACTCCATCGTCGGTGAGCGCGTCCTTGTCGCGGGTCTGCGAGGCCGGAAGCAGAGACAGATTCTCGAGCCGCTTGTCGCGGATCAGCGCTTGCGCGAGCTTCGCATCCCCGTGGATGACGTTGATCAGGTCGAATACCACGCGCCGCTCGGCGCCCATGACCAGATCGAGATTTCGCAGCCCGACATCGAAGTCGATCACCACGGTGCGTTGCCCCGCCTGGGCTAGCGCCACCCCCATCGCGGCTGTCGACGTCGTTTTTCCGACCCCGCCCTTGCCGGATGTCACCACCACGACCTTCGCCATCGCTTCTCCCCTAACGCAGTGGTGTCAGAACAATCGAGTCGCCGCTGAGCGCAATCTGCACCGCGCGACCGCGCAACGCCGGATCCATGTCGTCCGCCGTCTTGTAGAATCCGTCGATCGAGACGAGTTCGGCCTGCAGTTCCCGGCAGAAGATCCGGGCTCGCGCGGTTCCGAGCGCACCGGCGATCGCCCGGCCGCGCAACGCGCCGTAGATATGGACGGATCCGCCCGCGAGCACTTCCGCGCCGGACGCGACCGACCCAAGCACCGTCACGTCGCCTTTCGGAAAGACCACCGACTGTCCCGACCGCACCGGCGCGTCGACGATCAGCGACGACTCGACGGGGACCGGCGGCGGCGCGTCGATGATTTCCGACTCGCCGCTCTCGCGCCCGCCGACGAGCGGCCGTCGCCACGGGTCGGCGCCCGGTATTTCGGCCGCATTCTCGACGTCGATGACGCTGATGCCGCGCGCCTCCAGGTCAGGAAGCAGGGCCGCCACGCCGGGCGTCTCGGCCGTCAGTGCGGCGAAATCGAGGATCACGGGGCGCGCCTCGAAAAAGCCGGGAGAGCGGCTCAATTGCGTATCGAGCTCGGCCAGCCAGACGTCAAGCGGGGCTTCCGGTGCAATTACAAAGGCCATAAAGGAGCGGCCTCGAACGCGGATTTGCATGCGGGATCGGGTATCGCTCGGCACATCCCAACCCTGCCGCGGCGACCGCCGCACGTCAATGCGCAACGACGTCCAAC
>DATAPS010000015.1:0-9608 GCA_036265085.1 Acetobacteraceae bacterium
GAGCCGCTTTCCACGCCGCTTCCGCCGGTTCCGTCCGCTGACACTGAGTCACCCCGCGTCCGCCAAACACCGCCGAAATCCGCGGGAGGCGGGGAGGACCGGGCCGCCTGCGCGGCCGCGCCGCCACAGGCACACACGACGCACGCGGGCTGTCGCCCCCGTCGCAGCACCGCACCATATCGCGCCGCCGGAAACGCCAGGCGCGCACACCCAAGCTCGTGCCGTGCGTCGCGTCGAGGCGCGACCGGCCGACACCCCCCGCATCGTCAATATCCCGTCAATTCCGCAAAAAGCACCGCCAGCAGGCTCTGCGTTGGCACGCCCTAACCGTTCCATATTCAGAACAAACACCATCCCAATGCTCAGCTGTTCTTCGTACGCGCCCGAGACCAGCACGCAGAGCACGCGCCACCCTCTTGCCCCCCACGCGCCACAAGTCAGACTCCCGTCCAAGGCGCCCACGCGCCAGGGGAGGACTCACGAGTGACCGAAAAACTACGGGTCGGCGTCATCGGCTGCGGCAGCATGGCCCGCCACCACATCGCCGGCTATCTCGCCTGCGGCCGCTACGACGTCGCCGCCTTCGCCGATCCGGACGAATCAGCCATGCGCGAGATGGACGCCCGCTTCAACATCGAGCCGGTCCACCACCGCGACGCCCGCACCATGCTCGACACCGAGCACCTCGACGTCGTCTCCGTCGCCGTCTGGCACGGCGGCCACGCGCCCTGGACCATCGCTGCGGCGGCGCGCCGGCCGAAAGCCATCCTGTGCGAGAAGCCGATGGCGGACACGCTCGGCCACGCCGAAGAAATGATGGTCGCCTGCCACCGCAACGGCGTGAAGCTCGCGATCGGGCACCAACGCCGCTTCCTGCCGGCCTACACGATGGCCCGCGACCTCATCGCGCAGGGCGCGATCGGGCGCGTGTCGCTGATGCTCAGCTTCGGCGGCCACGGGCTGCCGAACTACTCCTCCCACCAGGCGGACATGTTCCGCTACCTTCTGGGCGACGCGGACTGCCGCTGGGTGATGGGCAATGTCGAGCGCAAGTCCGACCGGTTCGAGCGCAGCACCCGCATCGAGGACGGCGCCGTCGCGGTGTACGAATTCGACGGCGGCGCGCGGGCGCTGATCCTCGCCGATGTCGTGCCGAACTGGTACCAGGGCGCGCAGATCTACGGCACCGACGGCCAGATCAACCTCACCACCGAGGAGGTCCAGATCCTCAACAAGGAGACCGGCGGCGCCTGGCGCTCGCACCGGCCGGACGGACGCTTCTTCAAGGTCGCCGAGGAAGGCGACAATTTCGAATGGCGCGAGGGTGGGGCAGGGCAGGCCGCCGAGCTCGCCGACTGGATTCTTGGGGCCGCGGAGACGCACCGCGGCCGCGCCGAGAACGGCTACAAGGCGCTCGAAATGATCCACGCGGTCTACGAGTCCGCGCGCTGCCACGAGCGCGTCGTGCTGCCGCTGCAAACCCGGGTCAATCCGCTGGACCTGATGGTCGAATCCGGCCACCTCGCGCCCGAGCGCCCCGGTCCCTACGACATCCGCGCCTTCCTCCTGCGCGGCGAGCGTCTCTGGGGCGGCGATCCCGAACCGACGGCATCCGTCGCACCGGGCCAAGCCGCCGCCCCGTGACGCCGATCCGCATGGCGCAAGTGGGCACGCGCCACGGCCACGCCGAAGGCAAACTCGCGGCCCTCAAGAGCAACCCGGATGTCGAGGTCGCGGGGGTCCTCGAGCCCGACGCCGCGCGCCGCGCCGCGCTCGACCGCCCGGGCAGCGCCTATCACGGCGTCCGCTGGCTCACCGACGCCGCGGAGATCCTCGACGACAAGTCGATCGCCGCCGTCGCCTCGGAGGGCCGCAACGACGAGAGCCTCGCGCAGACCGCCTCGCTCGTCCGCGCCGGCAAAAACGTCTGGTACGACAAGCCGGCGGGCGACGACTGGGCGGGGTGGCAAGCGGTGGTCGCCGAGGCCCGGTCACGCAACCTGCTCGTCCAGCTCGGCTACATGTTCCGCTATCACGACGGTTTTCGGCGGATCGCCGACTGGGCGCGCGCGGGGGTGCTGGGCGAGATCTTCGCCATCCGCGCCCACATGTCGACCTCCATCCCGCTGGCGGCGCGGCGGGTGATCGCCGTCCATCGAGGCGGCATCTTCTACGACCTCGCCGGCCACATGCTCGACCAGATCGTCTGGCTGCTCGGCCGCCCCGCCGAGGTCACGTCCTTCTTCCGGCAGGACGGCGCGGAGGTGCCCGGCTTCGCCGACAACACGCTCGGCGTCCTCGCCTATCCCCGCGCGCTCGCCTATGTGGACATCGCCGCCATGGAGCCGCCCCCCACCGCCCGCCGCTGGGAGGTCTACGGCAGCCGCGGCAGCGCCATTTTGGAGCCCTTCGAGCCCTCCGGCGCGATCCGCCTCTGCCTCGTCGAACCCGCCGGAGACCTGAGGGCGGGCGAGCAGCGCATCCCCGTCCCCCTCCAGACCCGCCAGCAGCTCTACGAGCGCGAATTGGAGAGCTTCCTCGCCACGTTGCGCGGCCAGAA
Organism: Acetobacteraceae bacterium; assembly: GCA_036265085.1. Taxonomy (GTDB): domain Bacteria; phylum Pseudomonadota; class Alphaproteobacteria; order Acetobacterales; family Acetobacteraceae; genus DATAPS01. The sequence goes on from DATAPS010000015.1 coordinate 2,561, forward strand.
ACCCCCGGATCGCCCGCTCGACCACGAACTCCTGGTTCAGGAAACGCTGCTCAGGCTCACCGGTCGCATCCCTACCGCGACGCCGTCCGGCAGGACGCTCCCTTCGGCGGCGACCGCAGGTAATCCCCCAGCACCGCCGCGATCTGGCAGGGGCTGAGGTGCCGATGCACACGCGCCGGCTGCCGCCCCGTGTGCAGGATCAGCATCCCCCCGCCCGCCAGCGCGATATGCAGCGTTCCGCTCTGCAGCGCCCGGTAATAGAGCGGCGGGGCAGTCCCCGCGACGCCGCCGAGAATGTCCGCGCCGACCGAGGCCACCTTCGAGCGGTATTCCTCCGCCAGATACGGCGTGTGCGAGTGGTAGTAGCCCACCGCCACCGGCCAGCTCCCTCTCGCGTCGCCGTCATAGAGCTGCCGCAGGAATCGCGCGGCGTAGGCGGCGTTCAGCAGCGGGTCGAAGGCGTCCTCGATCGAGCGGAACGCGGTGGGATGCAGCGGCAGGTCGATCTGCAGGCAGCCGGCGTCGAGATAGCGCACCCCGCGCGCCAGCGCCGCCTTCGTCCAGGCGACCGCCTCGGCCTTGGTGTCGAAGAAATAGGCCTGCCCGTCGGCATCGATCGCCCAGGGCCACGGCCCGGTCCGGCCGGTCGAGGGGATCGGCCGCCCGCTCTCCACCTTGGCCATCGTGCCGAGCAGGTTCGGCGGGGTCTGACGCATCTGCTCGACCGCCGCGATCGCCGTGTTGCAGAGCGCGCTGGTCGTAGCGATCGGGTCCGCAGGCGCCGCCGCCCAGCCGCGAGCCGGGACTGCGAGGAGCAGGAGGGCAAGGGCAAGCCGGCGCATCCGCGCGACTCACACGAGCGCGTTCAGGAGGTCAAGGGCGGGGCCGGGCTAGCCCGAGATCTTGAAGGGCACGGAGCCGGTCGTGATCTCCCCGTCGGGGAGCGAGCGCACCTCCCAGTGCATCTCGTAGTCGCCGGGCGGCAGGCGGCGCGCGAGGGCGTAGAGCGTCGAGGGCGCGCTGTTCAAACGCGGAACGAGGAGTTGCAGGACGTTGCCGCCCTGCGAGATCCAGATCCGCGACTGCTGATGATCGACCGGCCCGTCGAAGCGGACGAAATACTGCGCGCTGTCGCCGGAGACGACGGCGCTCCCGGCCGGGAAGCTCTCCACCATATGCATCTGCCGGGCCGAGGCGGGCGTGCCGGCGAGGCCGGTCAGCGCCGCCACCAGGATGCAAGCGCGTAGCTGTTGCGAAGGCATGATCGTTCTCCCTTCCGGAACTCGTCGCTGGGCAGCCCGCGACAAGGGCGAAACAATGCCCGACAATACGCCGATGCCGTCCGACTCGCGCTCTTCTCCCGGAGTTTTCTCGCTCTTCACCGGCTTCTTCGGCGTCGGAATGCTCGGCTTCGGCGGCGTGCTCCCGCTCGCCCGCCGCATGATCGTCGAGCAGCGGCGCTGGCTCAGCGGCAGCGAGTTCACCGACCTGCTGGCGCTCTGCCAGTTCCTGCCGGGCGGCAACATCATCAACGTCTCGGTCACGATCGGCCTGCGCTTCCGCGGCGTCCCCGGCGCGCTCGCAGCGCTGATCGGCCTGCTCGCCGCCCCCACCGCCGTCGCCCTCGCGCTCGCCGTGATCTACATGCGCTACCGCGACGAACCGCTGGTCCGCCGCCTCTTCGCCGGCCTCGCCGCCGCCGCCGCCGGCCTGGTCCTCGCGACCGCGATCAAGATCGCCCGCCCACTGCTCGGGCAGCCCGTCCCGATCGGTGTCGCCGCGGTGGTGTTCGTGCTGATCGCCGTGGTGCGGACGCCGCTGCTGCCGACCATGCTGGTGATGGCGCCGCTCAGCGTCCTCGTCGTCCGGCCCCGCGCGTGAACGCCACGCTGCTTGCCCTCGCCGGGATCTTCTCCGAGCTTTCGCTGCTCGCGATCGGCGGCGGCAACACGGTGGTCGCGGAGATGCACCGCCAGGTGGTCGACGTGCACGGCTGGATGTCGTCCGCCGACTTCGCCGCCCTGTTCGCCCTCGCCCAGGCGGCGCCCGGCCCGAACCTGATGATCTGCGCGCTGATCGGCTGGCGCGTCGCCGGCCTCTCCGGCGCGATGGTGAGCATGGCGGGCATCGTCGGCCCGTCCTCGCTGCTCGCCGGGCTGACCTGGACGGTGTGGGAGCGCTTCCGTGAGGCGCGCTGGCGGACCCGCATCCAGCGCGGGCTGGTGCCGGTGACGGTCGGGCTGATCTGCGCCAGCGCCCTGCTGGTCGCGCTCTCCGCCGACACGCGCTGGACTCTCGCCGCCATCACCGTCGCCGTCATCGCCGTGGCACTCGCGACGAAGCTTCACCCGCTCTGGCTGCTCGCCGCCGGCGCGCTGGCGGGCGTTGCGGGGCTCGGCTGATACAGCACGCGCCGACCCTCCAGCGCCTGCCAGGCCAGCAGCGTCGGCACGCCGATCAGCAGGTCCCGCCCGCGCCGGATCAGCGACAGCGCCAGCGCCGCCTCGGGCGGCACGCCGAACAGGCCGCCGAGCATGACGTAGCCGCCCTCCTGGATCCCCAGCGCGTTCGGCACGAAGAAGGCGGCGCTGCGGATCGCATAGAGCAAGCTGTCGATGACCAGCGCCTCGGCGATCCCGACCCGCACCCCGATCAGCCGCAGCGCCAGCCAGGCCTCGCCGCCGTTCAGCAGCCACGTCCCGGAATGGATCGCGAGCGACAGCGCCAGCACCCGCGGCCGGTGATGCATCTGGCGGATGAAGACATGCGCCGCCGTCCCCGCGCCGGGCCGCCCGCCCAGCCAGCCCTGAGCCACGCGGGCGAGCACGCGCTCCACCGCCGCCGCCCCGCGGCTCTGGACCGCGATGAACGCCACGGCCAGCAGCACCATGACGCACACCGCGCCGAGCACCGGCAGCAACAGCGCGCTGTGCGGTCGCAGCCGCCACAGCAGCAACAACCCGACCAGCGTATAGCCGATCTGCGAGACCATCTCGACGGTGACGTCCACCACCATCGACGCCGCCGCGAACGTCCCTGCCACCCCCGCCAGCGCCGCCGCCCGTGCGCCGAGCACGAGCCCGCCGATCTGCGAGAGCGGCAGCGCCTCGGAGGCGGATTCGCGGACCAGCCGGCCCCAGACGAAGCGGCGCCACCGCGCGTCCGTGCGGCCGCGGCCGAGCACCCACCAGCCGGTGCCCATGCAGCCGATCAGCAGGAGATGCGCCGACACGATGGCGGCGAGCCCACCCCAGCCCAGCTCTGCCACGGCATGGAAGATGTCGGCGACGCCGAAATGCAGCAGCAGCGCCGCCAGCAGCGCGAGCCCGCCGATCATTCCGAGCACGAGGATGGGTCGCATCTCGGACGATCCTAGCAGAGCGTTCTGCGATTCCTTGTGACGAAGCTTCTCCGGCTACGCGGCAGGTTGCACAAGTGCTGCGATCACGGCGTCGGCTTCGTCATCCGGGGAGCCGCCGAGGTGGACCACCAGCGGATGCTCGTCCGGCCCCGGTTCTTCGAGGGTCGCGAACTGGCTGTCGAGCAGCGTGGGCGGCATGAAATGGCCCTTGCGATTGCTGAGCCGCCGCGCGATCAGCGCCTTGCCGCCCTGCAAATAGACGATCCGCACATGTGGCCGGTCGCCCACGAGGATCACGCGATAGGCGTGCTTCAGCGCCGAACAGGTGACGACCCCCGGCTCGTGCCCGGCGAGCCGTTCGTCGATCCAGGCGGCGATGGCGTGCAGCCAGGGCAGCCGGTCCTCGTCGGTCAGTGGAATTCCAGACGCCATCTTGGCGACATTGGAGGGCGGATGCAGGTCGTCGCCTTCCAGGAATGGCCAGCCGAGCCGCTCCGCAAGCTTGTGCGCGACGGTCGTCTTGCCGCTGCCGGAGACCCCCATCACCACCAGCACCTGCGGTTCGAGTTCGGGCGTCATGCCGGCCCCGCCGCCGCACGGTCCGCGAAGAACAGTAGCTCACCCACCGGCTTCACCCGCGCGGCGGGCAGCGTGCGGTCGCCCTGCCGCAGCCGGGCCAGCATCGCGCGCTTCGCCTCACCGGCGACCAGGAATGCGACGGCCCGACTGCTGTCGAGCACAGGATAGGTCATCGTGATCCGCAGCTCCGGCCTCGCACCGCGCACCGTCGTCACCCAGGCACGCGTCTCGTCGAGCGCCGTCGTCCCCGGGATCAGCGACGCCGTGTGCCCGTCCTCGCCGAGGCCGAGGAGCGTGACATCGAACAGCGGCCGCGACGGGTCGAGCGTGTCGGCGCCGTAGAACGCCTTCAGCGTCGCCTCATACGCGCGTGCCGCCTCGTCCGGATCGCCTTCGCCGGGGACGCCATGAACCTGCGCGGGCGGAATCGACACATGCGCGATCATCGCTTCGTTCGCCATCCGGAAGTTGCTTTCGGGATGATCGTGCGGAACGAACCGCTCGTCACCCCAGAAAAGGTGCACGCGGTCCCACGGCATGCGGTCGCGCAGCGGCACCTGCGCCAGGAGCTGATACATCCGTTTCGGAGTCGATCCGCCCGACAGGTTGAACGCGAACCGACCGGATGTCGCGAGTGCGCGCTCGACCACCCACTCCGCCGCGCGCTGAGCGAGCGCCTCGGGGTCGGCGAGGATCTCGATCTTCCCGTCCGCCATCACGCAGGCTCCGTCTTGAGCACATGACGTTCGAGCGCGATCGCGAAGCCTTCCTCCTCGGAGGACGTGGTGACGAAATCGGCCTCGTCCTTCACCTCCTGGCTCGACTGCCCCATCGCGATCGCCATGCCGCTCTTGCGGAACATCAAGGTGTCATTTGGCATGTCGCCGAGCGTACAGAGTTCCTCGGTGGGGATCTTCAGCGTGCCGGAGAGATAGAGCACCACATCGCCCTTGTTCGCGTTCGGGTGCGTCACGTCGAGATAGTAGGGCTGCGAGCGCGCCGCCGATGCCTGGCCGCCGAGCGCCTGCTGCGTCTCACGCTCGGCACGGGCGACGAGATCGAGATCGTCGCTGACGCCGACCAGCTTGACCACACGATCGAGCTTGCCGTCGAAATCCTTCACGACCTTCGGCGGGAACTTCACAGTCCACTGCTCGCGCGCGACATGCGGCGCGTCCTCGCGGCGGACCATCCAGTCCTCGCCGCCATAGACCCACAGATCGAGCCCGAGCTTGAGGATCAGATCCGCCGCTTTCTTCGCCGCGTCCGGCGCGAGCGTATGCTCCTCGATGATCGTCAGATCGGGCTTGGCATACTGGCCGCCGTTGAAGCCCGCGATAACGCCGTCCAGGTGCAGCGGCTCGACCAGCATCGCCATGCCCTGCGGCGGCCGCCCGCTGGTGATGGCAAACCGGATGTTGCGGTCGTGCAGTGCACGGACAGCGCGCTTGGCTCGCTCGGTCAGCACCTTCTCGCGCGTGACCAGCGTTCCATCCACATCCGCAAGGACCAGCGAGATCTTCTCCGACGGCTTGCGGTTTCTCGGCATTGGCGTCTCCTTCATCGTTTCCCTCTCGCCTTGCGGGAGGGGGTTGGGGGAGGGGGAGATATCCCGGCCTCTCCCGCGAGGGGGCAGGGCTTTATCGTGCGGCGCGCGGCAGAATCACGCGTTCCACAGCCGCGGCAAACCCATCGGAGTCGTTGCTTGTCGTCACCTCGTCTGCAATCGCCTGCACAGCGGGCGGCGCGTTTCCCATCGCGATCGACAGGCCGGCGATTTTGAGCATCGGCACGTCGTTCTCCATGTCGCCGATGCACGCGGTCTGCTCGATCGGCACACCGATCAGCGCCGCCAAATCCCGGGCTGCAGTGCCCTTGTTCGCGTCGGGATGCGTGATGTCGAGGTAATAGCGCTGCGATCGTCGCGCCGACGCGGTGCCGCCGAGTTCCGCCTGCAACTTGCTCTCAACGCGCGCCAACATTTCGAAGTCGCGGCTCGATCCGACGACCTTGCCGGCATGGTCGACATAGGGCGCGAAATTCGGCACGACGACCGGACCGAACTGCACAGCACGGCGCTCGCGTGCGACGTAGGCGCCGTCCGGATTGGTGACGAGCCACTCGCCGTTGGCGAACACCCAGATGTCGACGCCCGCTTGCTCGAGCACGCACAGCGATGCTTCGGCCGCGGCTCGCGGCACCGTGCGTTCCTCGACAGGCGTCTGGTCCGGCCGGACGATCGCGCCGCCGTTGAACCCGGCGAGATACGTGTCGATCCGCAGCGGCTCCACGAGCATCGCCATGCCGCGCGGCGGCCGGCTGCTCACGACAGCAAACTGCATGCCGGCCTCGTGCAATTTCGCGACCGCGGTGATCGTCGCCGGTGTCAGTTGCTTGTCGCTGGTGACGAGCGTGCCGTCGACATCGGATATCAGCAGCCGGATCCGCTCGGCGCCGGCCATTTCAGACGAGCTTTTGCCAATGCCGTCCGTCGCGGGCGAGCAGGGCCTCCGCTTCGGCCGGACCGTCGCCGCCGGCGGGGTAGGCGAACACCTCGCCCTGGTCGGCGGCCCAGGAGTCGAGCATCGGCTGGACAGCGGCCCATCCGGCCTCGACGTTGTCCGCGCGCTGGAACAGTGTCTGATCGCCGATCAGCACGTCGTAGATCAGCGTCTCGTAGCCGGTGCTGCTGCTCTTCTTGAAATAGTCGTCGTAGCGGAAGTCCATGCTGACGGAGCCGAGATTAATGATCGGTCCGGGGATCTTCGCGCTGAAGCTGATGGTGACGCCCTCGTGCGGCTGCACGTGGATGGTCATGACGTTCGAGCCGAGGCGCTGCACCGGCGCGTCGCGGAACAGCGTGTAGGGAGCCTGCTTGAAGTGGATGGAGATTTCCGTTTTGCGGGTGCTCATCCGCTTTCCGGTGCGGATGTAGAACGGCACTCCCGCCCAGCGCCAGTTCTCGATCCCGAGCTTCATCGCGACATAGGTCTCGGTCACCGAGTGCGGATCGACGCCCGGCTCCTCGCGATAACCCGGCACGTCGTGGCCATTGATCTGTCCCGCATGATACTGGCCGCGGATCACACGCGCGTTCACCATCGCGGG
>DATAPS010000016.1:0-9873 GCA_036265085.1 Acetobacteraceae bacterium
CCGGTTCTGGCTGGCGGGGCGGGGCGCCGTTATAGGGGGTCGTTGCGGCGCGCGCCAAGCGTGCGCACTTGACCGGGGAGATGCGGCAGACGGATAACGGCGCCGCCGCATGGGCTGGTCCGGTGGCAGAGTGGTGATGCAGCGGACTGCAAATCCGCGTATGCCGGTTCGATTCCGGCCCGGACCTCCAGAGCGAAGCCGCTGGTGGCAGTCCCCGCCCGGCCGCTGAGCTATTCCCGTTTGGAGCAGTTCGGAGTCGGAGGACTCGGCGAGTTCGGTCACCGCTTCGTCTTTTCACGCGCATGATGCGTTAATGTCTTCTAAGGCCCGCTCGGAATTCCCGCGTTCAAAACAGAGCGTCGATGATGCAGCCCCCTCCTGGTCATGTCGCAGGGCCAGTCAACCCATGAAGACGCCCTTCCAGGCCCATAACGCCTACGAACTGCTCGTGCGAAGCGTGGTCGACTATGCGATCTACTTGCTCGACCGCGAGGGCCGGGTCGCGAGCTGGAATCCGGGGGCGGAGCGGATCAAAGGCTACGCGGCCGCCGACATTTTGGGCGAGCACTTCTCGCGCTTCTATACCGAAGAGGATCGGCGGGCCGGGGTCCCCCGGACCGCGCTGAACACCGCCGCCGAGACCGGCCGCTACTCGGCGGAGGGCTGGCGCGTGCGCAAGGACGGCACCCGTTTCTGGGCGCTCATAGTCATCGATGCAGTGCGCGACGCCGCCGGTGAAGTGATCGGTTTCGCCAAGATCACCCGCGACATTTCCGAGCGGCGGGAAGCGGAGCTCAGGGCTTTGGAGAGCGAGCGCAGCTTCCGGCTGCTCGTTCAGGGCGTGACCGACTACGCAATCTACATGCTGGACCCGGGCGGCCGGGTAACCAGCTGGAACATGGGCGCCGAGCGGATCGAAGGTTACATCGCGGCAGACATCGTCGGCGAACACTTCTCGCGCTTTTACACACCCGAGGATCGGGACAGCGGCCTGCCCTGGGCGGCGCTCGAGACCGCGCGCCGCGACGGCCGCTACGAGGCCGAGGGCTGGCGCGTCCGCAAGGACGGCACCCGCTTCTGGGCGAGCGCGGTGATCGACGCAGTCCGCGACGACGACGGTCAGCTCGTGGGCTTCGCCAAGATCACGCGCGATATGACCGAGCGCCGGGAGGCTCAGCTGCGGCTGGAGGACTCGCGCGAGCAATTGTTCCAGTCACAGAAGATGGAGGCGCTGGGTCAGCTCACTGGCGGGATAGCCCACGACTTCAACAACCTGCTCACCGCGATTCTGGGGGCCGCCGATATCGCCAGCCGCCACCTGGGGAATCCCGAGAAGCTCCAGCGCATGATGGACGGCATTCAGAATTCGGCGCGACGTGGCGGGGAGCTGACCAAGCAGCTGCTCGCCTTCGCGCGTCGCCGGCCGCTTGAGCCCAAGCTGATCGACCTGGACGAGCAGCTTCCGGCGTTGGCCGGGCTGCTGCACTCCTCGCTCCGCGGGAACATCGAGATGGTGACGGAGTTCGAGCCCGAGCTTTGGTCCATCGAAGCCGACCCCTCGCAGCTCGAGCTCTCGCTCCTCAATCTGGCCGTCAACGCGCGCGACGCCATGCCGGCCGGCGGGCAGCTCCGGTTCGCGGCGCGAAACGTGGTATTGGCGGGCGAGATCGAGGGCCACGTGGGCGACTACGCCGCGATCAGCGTCGAGGACACCGGCACCGGCATTCCCGCCGAGATCCGGCCGCGGATCTTCGAACCGTTCTTCACGACCAAGCAGTTCGGCCAGGGCACCGGACTCGGCCTCGCCCAGGTTTACGGCTTCGCGCAGCAGTCCAAGGGCGCGGTCACGGTACAGTCGGCCGAGGGGCGGGGCACGACGATGACGCTCTACCTGCCGAGCCGCGGCGTCGCGGCCACCAGCCGATCACGGCAAGGCTCGGAGACCGCGCCCAAGTCGAGCGTGCTGGTGGTTGAGGACGACCCGTTCCTGGCCGAGCTCGCCGCCGATCTCGTTCGGGAGATCGGGTATGAGTCGCACGTGGCTCACAGCGCCGCCGAAGCGCTCGCGAAGCTTAGCCGCATTCCCGGCATTCAGCTCGTCTTCTCCGACGTGATCATGCCCGGCGGCATGAGCGGGCTCGAACTCGCGCGCAAGGTCCGTGTCCGTTACCCCGAGCTGCCGATTGTGCTGACGACAGGCTACAGCGAGGCTGTCGGTTCGGCGCCGGACGAATTTCCAGTGATCCCGAAGCCCTACGACGTCCGGCAACTCGCGTCGAGTTTGGGCGAGTTCATGACGGCGCGTGCGCGCGCTGGGCGTGGGCCGCGTACGAAGCAGGTTTGACGGTGGTGCGGGCGGTCGGGGTCGAACCGACACTCTGTCGCCAGAACCGGATTTTGAGTCCGGCGCGTCTGCCAATTCCGCCACGCCCGCGATGGTCGGCGGCCTGCTCATTGGCATAGCCGAGCCGCCGCCGTCCAGTCGCCCGCTCGGTCAGGGCGGCGGGGAATCGTTCGACACGTGGCACTTCACCGGACTCTTGTGGGTGCCGGCGGTGTACGTCAGCTCGCGTCCGGTCCCGCGCAGGGTGCGGCTCTTGTCGGCATAGCGGAAGCCGTCCGCCGCCGTCCGCTGCTTCAGCTCGATCGGGTCGCCGTCGGGGACGGTGATCTTGGCCGCTTCGTCGGTATAGGTGACGACCAGGTCTTCGCCGGTGTCGCACGTGTATGTAAGGGTCCGCTCCTCAGCCTGTGCCGCTGCCAGCGCCGGAGCCAGGACGAGCACCACGAGTGTCGCTGAGGTCACAAATCCGCTCAAATCCCGCCTCCGTTCGTCGCCGCATGCGTTTGCGTCGGTATGGGCTCTCTAGTATACGACCTGCCGCGCGGATCCCGGATAGCTCAGTCGGTAGAGCAAGCGGCTGTTAACCGCTGGGTCGCAGGTTCGAGTCCTGCTCCGGGAGCCAGCGTCAACGCGTGAGAGCCGATGAGCGCCGCCCTCGCTGCCCGCAATTTCTCCGGCTTCCCCCAGGACGGCTTCGCCTTCCTGCGTGAACTCGCCGCGAATAACGATCCCGCTTGGTTCAAGCCGCGCAAGGACCGTTACGAGGCGGACGTGCGCGGCCCGGCGGTGGCGCTGGCGGCCGACATCCTGAGCGCGGCGGCGGCGGCGAAACTGCCGCTCGACGGCGATCCGGGGAAGGCTGTGTTTCGGATCTACCGCGACGTCCGCTTCTCGCCGGATAAGCGCCCCTACAAGACTCATGCGGGTATCGTGCTCACCCGCACCGGCCAGAAGAGCGATCCCGGCCTCCTCTACATCCATATCGAGCCCGGCGGGTGCTTCCTCGCCGCCGGCTTCTACCAGCCCGACCCGCCCATGCTTGCAGCGTTGCGGCAGGCGATCATCGCGGACGCGCGGGGCTTCCTCGCGCTCGTCAAGCGGCTCGACACCGCCGGCCTGCCGCTCGGTGCCGATCCCGATGCGGTGAAGCGGCTGCCGCGCGGCTGCGAGGCGGCGGCGGGCACGCCGGCGGAGCCGTTCGTGAAGAGCCGCAGCTTGGTCATTCGCCGCCACGTCGCCGACGCGGAAGCCCGCGACCCCGCGCTGGTCGCGACGGTGATCGACTTTTATCGGTCGGTCCAGCCGCTGCTCGCGTTCGGCTGGCGCGCGATCGGCGGCCGCTGAGCTCAGGGCTCGAAGACGATCTGCACGCGCGGCGTCGGGTAGCGCGTGATCCCGAACTCGACGATGCCGCCGGACGGGTCGACGTTGACACTCTCGGTGACCAGCACCGGTCGGTTGCGTGGCATCCGCAGCATATCCGCCTCCCAGACACTCGGCAGCCGCGCTGAGACGCGCGTGACTTGGCGGCGGTAATCCGACACGCCGACCCGGGAGAGCGCCTCGGTGATCGTCGGCGCGTCCCCGAGGGCGGCGAGCAGGCCAGGATACTTCGACGCCGGAAAGTGATGCGTGCCGAATCCGACCGGCCGGCCATCCGCGAAGCCGAGCCGGTCCATCCGCACCACGCGCGCGCCCGAACGCACGCCCAGGCCCGTCGCGATCACGGTGTCGGCGACGACCTCACGGAGGTCGATGATTCGGCCTGACGGCTCCTTGTTCTGAGCCCGGATGGTCTCGGAGAATCGGACGCGGGTTCCGACTGTATAGTCGAGCACATCCTCGGCGACGAAGCTGCCGCGGCCCTGCTCGATGACGACCAGCCCGTTGCGCGACAGCTCCTCGAGCGCGCGGCGGACGGTGTGACGGTTGACGTTGAAACGGGCCGAGAACTGCGCCTCGGTGGGTAGCCGACCACCGGGCGCATGCACACCCTCCGCGATCTCGGTCTCGACCGTTCGCGCGATTTGCCGCCACAGGGCGACCCCGGGTTCGCGGGTCATCGGTGCGGGCATCGCGTCGCGAGGCGCGGCGGCTGTCATTGGAAGTTCACCATCCCGAGGTGGTCTGCGCTCAATACGTTTATTGACGATGCGGGTCGTGGCGTCTAGGTGTCTAGATGTCTAGATGCGATTTTCCATGATGTTTCGCGAAAAATCCTCCTCATCCCCGGCGCCCGAGCGCACTGAGCGGCAGCGCTGGATGGCGGTTCTGGCTCGTGCGAGCGCGGCCGAGATGACCGCCGCGCTGACCGCCTGCCCGCCGCTGCCGCCTCATAGCCGCCTGCGCGGTCCCGAGGTGGGGCTCGTCATGGCGCGGGCGCGGGCGGGCGGCGGCGGCGCGACGTTCAATTTCGGCGAGGTGTCGGTGACGCGCTGCACCGTCCGCGCGGGCGGATTCACCGGTCACGCCTACGTGACGGGCCGCGACCCGGAGGGCGCCGAGCTTGCCGCGCGGATCGACGCGGCCCTCCAGGACGAGGCGCTGCGCCCGCCGCTGCTGCACCAGGTCGTCGATCCGCTGGGCCGCGCGCAGGCCGAGCGGCGCACCGAAATCGCTGCGCGGGCGGCGGCGACCAAGGTCGATTTCTTCACCATGGCGACGATGCGTTGATGAGCATCGACCACGCCGGTTTCGCTGATCCCGTGCTCGACGCGCAACGCGCCTTCCGGGCCCTGCTCGATGCGATGTCCCGCCCCGGCACGGTCCATCGCATCGGTGCCCTGCCGGAAGCGCCGCGTCCGCTCGGCCCTGCCGCCGCGGCCGTCCTGCTGACGCTGCTCGACGCCGACACCCCGCTCTGGCTCGCCCCGGCTTTCGCGTCCAGCCTGGAGTGGCTGGTCTTCCACACCGGCGTCGCCGCGACCGGCCGGATGGCGGATGCATCCTACGTCGTCACGACCCAGCTGCCCGACCTGACCGGCCTGAACGCCGGCAGCGATGCGGGACCGGAGGACTCCGCGACGCTGATCGTGCAGATCGCCTCCATCGGTGCAGCGGGCGCGCCCGCCTGGCGCCTCGCCGGCCCTGGCCTCGCCGGCCCGCGGATACTCTCCGTGGACGGCCTTCCCCACGATTTCGCGGCGCGCTGGGCGGCAAACCGCGCCCTGTTCCCGCGCGGGGTCGACCTCGTCCTGTGCGCGGACGACACACTCGTGGCGCTGCCGCGAACCACGCAGATCTCGGAGCTCTGAGCGATGGCCTATGTGGCGGTCAAAGGCGGCGAGCGCGCGATCGATCACGCTCATGCGTGGCTGGCGGAGAGGCGCCGCGGCGATACCGCGGTCCCCGAACTCGGCGTCGCCCAGATCGAACAGCAGCTCGGCCGCGCTGTCGATCGGGTGATGGGCGAGGGTGCGCTCTACGACCGCGAGCTGGCGGCAGTCGCGGTCAAGCAGGCGCAGGGCGATCTGATCGAGGCGGCGTTCCTGGTGCGCGCCTACCGCACCACCCTGCCTCGCTTCGCCTTCTCCCGCCCGATCGACAGCGACGCCTTGCGCGTGCAACGCCGCATCTCGGCGGTGTTCAAGGACCTGCCCGGCGGGCAGATCCTCGGCCCGACCTACGACTACACCCACCGCCTGATCGATTTCAGCCTCGCCGGCGGCGAGTCGGCCCCGCCACCGGCCGCACGCGCCGAGGCGGACGCGACACAAGCACCGAGCGTGCAGGCGATCCTGCGTCACGAAGGCCTGATCGAGCAGGACGCGCCGGGCGATGGCGAGCCAGGCGATCTCACCCGCGAGCCGCTGCACTTCCCCGCCGATCGCGATGTGCGGCTGCAGGCGCTCGCGCGCGGCGACGAGGGGTTCCTGCTGGCGCTCGGCTACTCGACGCAACGCGGATGGGGCAGCAATCACCCGTTCGTCGGCGAGATCCGCATGGGCGATGTCGGCCTGGAGATCGAGCCGCCGGAGCTCGGCTTCGCCATCGATATCGGCGACGTCACCGTCACCGAGTGCCAGATGGTCAACCAGTTCAAGGGCTCGAAGACCCAGCCGCCGCAGTTCACCCGCGGTTACGGCCTCGCCTTCGGTCATGCCGAGCGCAAAGCGATGGCGATGGCGCTGGTCGATCGTGCGATGCGGGCGGAGGAGCTCGGCGAACAGGTCGGCGCGCCGGCTCAGAACATCGAGTTCGTCCTGTACCACTGCGACAATATCGAGGCGACCGGCTTCGTCGAGCATCTCAAGCTGCCGCATTACGTCGATTTCCAAAGCGAACTCGAAACTATTCGCCGCATGCGCGCGCAAGCGGAGAGACACGGGGCTGACTCGGGCGAATTCGCGGAAGCGGCGGAATAGCGAATATGCAAGGCTACAACTTCGCCTATCTCGACGAGCGCACGAAGCGGATGATCCGCCGCGCCGTCCTCAAGGCGGTGGCCATCCCCGGCCACCAGATCCCGTTCGGCAGCCGCGAGATGCCGCTGCCGTTCGGCTGGGGGACCGGCGGGCTGCAGGTCACCGCCGCAGTGCTCGGTCCCGAGGACGTGCTGAAGGTCATCGACCAGGGCGCTGACGACACCACGAACGCGGTGTCGCTGCGGCGCTTCTTCGCGCTCACCGCCGGTGTGGCGACGACGACGCACACGCGCGACGCGACGGTGATCCAGACGCGCCACCGCATACCCGAAACCGCGCTGCGCGAAGATCAGATCATCGTCTACCAGGTCCCGCAGCCGGAGCCGCTCTCGAAGCTGGAGCCCAGCCGCGCGGAGACGCGGCAGATGCATGCGCTCGCCGAGTACGGCCTGATGCACGTCAAGCTCTACGAGGACATCACGCGGTTCGGACAGGTGTCGATCAGCTACGACTACCCGGTGATGGTGAACGGCCGCTACCTGATGGCGCCGAGCCCGATCCCCGCTTTCGACAATCCGAAGATGGACATGATGCCCGCGCTGCAGCTCTTCGGCGCCGGGCGCGAGAAGCGCATCTACGCGGTGCCGCCCTACACGCGCGTGCGCAGCCTCGATTTCGAGGATCATCCGTTCCGGCTGACCCGCGCACCGCACGCCTGCACATTGTGCGGCGCGACCGACAGCTATCTGGACGAGGTCGTGACCGACGACCGCGGCGGCCGCATGTTCGTCTGCTCCGATACCGATTACTGCGAGGAACGGCGCGCTGCCGCGGAGGCAGCGGCATGAGCGCGGAGGCCGACACGCTGCTCGCCGCACGCGGGCTCGGACACGGGTTCGGCGCGATCCGCGCGCTCGTCGATGTCGGTTTGGATCTCTGGCCCGGCGAGGTGCTCGCGGTGGTCGGGGAGAGCGGCTCGGGCAAGACCACGCTGCTGAACGTGCTCTCCGGACGGATGCAGCCGGAGAGCGGCGTCGTCTGGTATCGCGACCCCGCGGGCGCGCTGCACGACGTCTACCAGATGTCACGGCCCGCGCTGCGCGCGCTGCACCGCTCGGACTGGGGCTTCGTGCATCAGAACCCGCGCGACAACCTCCGGATGCGCGTCAGCGCCGGCGGCAATGTCGGCGAGCGGCTGATGGCGCAGGGCGCCCGGAATTACGCCTCGATCCGCGCCGAGGCGATCGACTGGCTGACCCAGGTCGAGATCGACGCGGACCGCGTCGACGACATGCCGCACACCTTCTCCGGCGGGATGCTCCAGCGCTTGCAGATCGCGCGCACGCTGGTCACCAAGCCGCGGCTCGTGTTCATGGACGAACCCACGGGCGGCCTCGACGTGTCCGTGCAGGCGCGCCTGCTGGATCTGATCCGCACTCTGGTGGCGCGGCTGCACATCGCGGTGGTGCTGGTAACACACGACCTGTCCGTGTCGCGCTTGCTGGCGGACCGCATCGTGGTGATGCAGCGCGGGCGCGTGGTCGAGACGGGGCTGACGGATCAAGTGCTGGACGATCCGCAGCATCCGTATACACAGCTCCTCGTCAGTTCGGTATTGCAAGCATGAGCGCGGACGGGAACGGTCCGATGCTCCGGACGGAAGGCCTCGCGAAGACCTTCACCTTGCACCTGCAAGGCGGGCTCCGCCTTCCCGTGCTGCGGCGCGTGGATCTCGACGTCCATCCCGGCGAATGCGTCGCGCTCGCCGGACCTTCCGGCGCCGGCAAATCGACGCTGCTGCGCAGCCTCTACGGCAATTACCGCGCGGAGGCCGGCCGCATCCTGGTCAGGCACGACGGTGCGATCGTGGACATCGCATCCGCCCTCCCTCGCACCGTGGTCGGCGTGCGCGCCCGCACGCTCGGCTATGTCAGCCAGTTCCTCCGCGTGGTCCCGCGCGTCCCCGCGATCGACATCGTCGCGCAAGCCGCGCGCGGCATCCCATACGACGAGGCACGAACACGCGCCGCGTCGTGGCTGACACGGCTCAACATCCCGGCGCGTCTGCAGAATCTCCCGCCGGCCACCTTCTCGGGCGGCGAACAACAGCGCGTGAACCTCGCGCGCGGCTTCATCGGCTGCCATCCGATCCTGTTGCTTGACGAGCCGACGGCGAGCCTCGACAACGACAACCGCGACATCGTGATCGGCATGATCCGCGAAGCCAAGGAGGCCGGCGTCGCCATCGTCGGAATCTTCCACGATGCCGCCGTGCGCGAGTCGGTTGCCGACCGGCTCTACCACGTCACACCGCTGCAGGACGCTGCATGAACGAGATGATCCTCACCAACGCGCAGGTCGTTCTGCGCGACGAAGTGGTGCATGGCACCGTGGTGATCCGCGGCACGGAGATTGGCGACGTGTCGACGGGCGTCTCGAACGCGCCTGGTGCCATCGACCTGAACGGCGACACGCTGATCCCCGGCATCGTCGACGTGCACACCGACAATCTCGAACGCCAGGTGCAGCCGCGCAGCAGCGCGCGCTGGCCGTCGCGCTCGGCGATGCTGGCACATGATGCGCAATGCGCAGCGGCGGGCGTGACCACAGTTCTCGACGCGCTCTGCCTCGGCGATCTCGGCTGGGATGTGCAACGTGTCAAAACGTTCCGCGACGGTGTGACGGACCTCGACGCGCTGGCCGAGACCGGTGTGCTCAAGAGCGAGCACTTCCTCCACCTGCGCTGCGAGATTCCGGCGCTGGACGTGATCGAGCTGGTCGAGCCGGTCGCTGATCATCCGCGCGTGCGCATGATCAGCCTGATGGATCACAGCCCCGGCGTCGGCCAGTACGCCAACATGGATTTCTACCGTAAACTGCGTCGCCAGGGCGGCCTGGACGAGGCCACCGTCGATCGCCGCATCAGGGAAATGCAGGACCAGCGCCTGCGCCTGCGCGATCCCAATCGCAGGGCACTGTTGGAACGCGTGCGCGGCACCACCATCGCCCTTGCCAGCCACGACGACCGAACCGAGGCCGAAATCGCCGAAAATGCCGCCGACGGCATCAAGATCAGCGAATTCCCCGTCTCCATGGAAGCCGCGCTGGCAGCGAAAAAGGCGGGCATGACCGTCATCGCCGGCGCACCCAACATTGTTCAGATCG
>DATAPS010000017.1:0-5575 GCA_036265085.1 Acetobacteraceae bacterium
GATCAACTTGGTCGCATGCACGTCGGCGAGAGCGCGGGCGACTTCCGTCTTGCCGACACCCGCCTCGCCCTCGATCAGCAGAGGGCGAGACAGCATGTCCATCAGCACGAGTGCCGTGGCGAGGTCACGGTCGGCGACGTAGCCGGCCGCGGCCAGTTTCGCCGCGATGTCGTCGCCGGTCAGATGCCGAGCTTCCGCGCCGCCGCCCATATGCGCCACGCGTCGTGCGGCATCTGGATGTGCGTCGATCCCAGGAAGGCGAACGCGTCGTTCACCGCATTCGAGAATGCCGGCACGCCGCCGACATTGGGGCTCTCGCCGACGCCTTTCGCACCGATCGGATGATGCGGCGAGGGTGTGACGGTGAAATCCGTCTCCCAATGCGGCGTCTCGACCGCGGTCGGCAGGAAGTAGTCTGTGAACGAGGCGCCTTTGACGTTGCCGATCTCGTCGTAGGCGATCTCCTGGCCCATCGCGATGCCGAACGCCTCGGTAAGACCGCCATGCACCTGGCCCTCGATGATCAGCGGGTTGATCCGCGTGCCGCAATCGTCGAGCGCGTAGAACCGGCGCGTCTTGGCAACACCGGTGTCCACGTCGATGTCCATGACGCAGATATAGGCGCCGAACGGATAGGTCATGTTCGGCGGATCGTAGTAGCTGACCGCTTCGAGCCCCGCCTCCAGGCCGGGCGGCGGGGCGTTGTAGGCGGCCCAGGCGATCTCTTTCATCGTCTTGAACTTTTCCGGCAGTCCTTTCACGCGGAAACGGTCGATGTCGAACTCGACGTCGTCGTGGTGCACCTCGAGCAGATAGGCCGCGATCATCTGCGCCTTCGCCTTGATCTTGCGCGCGGCCGTCGCGATCGCGGCACCCGCCACCGGCGTCGAGCGCGAGCCGTAGGTGCCCAAACCATAGGGCGCGGTGTCGGTGTTGCCCTCCTCGACCATGATGTCGTCGGCGGGGATGCCGATTTCGGTCGCGATGATCTGGGCGTAGGTCGTCTCGTGCCCCTGGCCCTGGCTCTTCGTGCCCATGCGCGCGATCGCGGCACCCGTAGGATGAATGCGGATCTCGCAGCTTTCGAACATCGCGATGCCGAGGATGTCGCAGTTCTTCGATGGACCGGCGCCGACGATCTCGGTGAAGAACGAAACACCGATGCCCATCAGCTCGCGCGTCTCGCCGTGCCGGAACGCCTCCTGGCGGGCTTTTTGCTCGGCGCGCAACTCGGCGTAGCCGACCTTCTCAATCGCCTGCCGCATCGCGACCTCGTAGTCGCCGGAATCGTATTCCCAACCGAGTGCCGACTGATACGGGAACTGCTCGCGCCGGATGAAGTTGCGCAGCCGCAACTCCGCCGGATCGATCCCGAGCTTCTGCGCCAGCACGTTCATCGCGCGTTCGATGCAATACGCCGCCTCGGTCACGCGGAACGAGCAGCGATAGGCGACACCCCCAGGCGCCTTGTTGGTGTAGACGCCGTCGACGACGCAATGCGCGGTCGGGATGTCATACGACCCCGTCACGATGTTGAAGAAGCCGGCCGGCCATTTCGACGGGTCCGCGCAGGCGTCGAACGCGCCGTGATCGGCGAGCACATGCACGCGCAGGCCGGTGATTTTTCCGGATTTCGTCGCCGCGAGCTCCGTCGTCATGTGGTAGTCGCGCGCGAAGGCGGTGGCGGAGAGGTTCTCGATCCGGTCCTCGACCCATTTCACCGGCTTGCCGGTGACGATCGATGCGACGACGGCGCAGACATAGCCGGGATAGACGCCGACCTTGTTGCCGAAGCCGCCGCCGATGTCCGGTGAGATGACGTGGATCTTATGCTCCGGAATGCCCGAGAGAATTGCAGCCACCGTGCGCACCACATGCGGCGCCTGGAAGGTGCCCCACAGCGTCAGCTCGCCCTTGATCTTGTCGAACGAGGCGACGCACTGGCAGGTCTCGAGCGGCGAGGGATGGACGCGCTGATAGGAGATCAGCTCCTTGATCGTCACCTCGGCATCGCGGAAGGCGAGATCCGTCGCTTCCCTGTCGCCGACCGCCCATTCGAAGATGTGGTTCGGATGCTTGCGCGGACCGTGCGCGCCGCTGTCCTTGCCGGCGAGGTCTTCGCGCAGCACCGGGGCGTCGGCGTCCATCGACCGGAACGGGTCCACCAGCGCGTCCAGCGCTTCGTATTCGATGTCCACCAACTCGGCCGCATCGCTCGCGGCATAGCGGTCGTTGGCGACGACGAAGGCGACCTCCTGGTTCTGGAACAGCACCTTGCCGTCGGCCAGCACCATCTGCACGTCGCCCGCGAGCGTCGGCATCCAGTGCAGCTTGAGCCGCGCAAGGTCGGCCACCGTCAGCACCGCGACGACGCCCGGCACCGCCTTGGCGCGGGAGGTGTCGATGCTCTTGATGCGCGCATGGGCGTGCGACGAGCGGACGAAGTCGCCGTAGAGCATGCCCGGCAGCTTCATGTCGTCGACATAGGCGCCGCGGCCCTGGGTGAAGCGGACGTCCTCGACGCGCTTGCGCCGGCATCCCATGCCCTGGAGCTTGTCGGTGCGGCCCTGTTTTTCCTCGATCTCGGCCGCCGTGGGGGTGATCTCGTTCATTCCGCGGCTTCCCTATGAGCCGAGCCGTTGATCGTGGCGGCGGCGTGCTGGATGGCAGAGACGATGTTTTGATAACCGGTACAGCGGCAGAGATTCCCGGAGATGCCCATGCGGATTTCGGCGTCCGTCGGATTGGGGTTCTCCTGCAGCAGCCGATGCGCGCGCATGATCATCCCCGGCGTGCAGTAGCCGCACTGCAGGCCGTGCATCTCGCGAAAACTGTGCTGCAGGGCGTGCAGCGTGCCGTCCGCGCCGGCCATGCCCTCGATCGTGAGGATCTCGGCGCCGTCGGCCTGCACGGCGAAGCGCGTGCAGGATTTCAGCGACTTGCCGTCGAGATCGACCGTGCAGGCGCCGCAATGGCTGGTATCGCAGCCGATATGCGCACCGGTGAGGCCGAGATTCTCTCGCAGGAAGTGGATCAGCAGCGTGCGCGGCTCGACGAGCCCTTCGACCTGCTCGCCGTTGACCGTCATCGTGACGTGGATCTTCGCCATGCTCGCGTTCCCCTCAATGCCGCCGGGCGCGCGCGGCCGCGCGCGCGAGCGCCCGACGCAGCATCACGCCCGCCATCTTCGTGCGATACTCCGCCGGCCCCCGACCGTCGGAGGCGGGCGAGGTGATCGCCTCGGCGGCCGCGACGGCACGATCGACGATCTCCGGCTCCAGGCTCGAACCGGTCAGGATCCGTCCGGCTTCCTCGGCAAACAGCGGCGTGTCGCCGACATTGGTCAGGCCGATCGCGACCCGTGCCACACGCCCGTCCGACATCGTCAGCAGCACGGCTGCGGCGGCGGTCGCGTAGTCGCCGACCTTGCGCTTGAGCTTCTCGTACGCCCAGCCGTGATCGGGCGGCGGGATCGGGATGCGGATTGCGCTCAGCAGCTCGCCGGCTCCGAGATCGGTGACGTAGGCGCTCCGGTAGAACGCGCGTGCCGGGACCACCCGCTCGCCGGCGCGGCTCGCTAGGACGAAGCCGGCGTCGAGGCACTGCATCAGCGCCGGCATGTCGTTGCCCGGATCGCCGTTCGCGACGTTGCCGCCGATCGTGCCGACCGCACGGATCTGCGGGTCGGCGATGACGAGCGACGTCTCCCGGATGATCGGCAGGCACGCGGCGAGCTCGTCTGAGCCGATCAGCTCCGCCTGGGTCGTGGTGGCGCCGATCACCATCGCATCGCCCTCGCGGCGAATGCCGGCGAGCGCCGGGATCGCCCCGAGGTCGACCAGATGCTCGGGTGTCGAGAGGCGGAGCTTCATCATGGGGATGAGGCTATGACCGCCGGCGAGCGGTCGAGCTTCCTCGCCGAGGTCGGCGAGCAACGCGACCGCCTCGGCGACCGATTTGGGGCGGTGATACTCGAACGTGCCAGGGATCACCTCGGGATCCTCCCCCTTTCTTGTTACCCGGCCGTTCTTAGGATTGTCGCGAGACGCCATCCAGGGCGCCGTCACCAACTGCCTGTTTTCTGCCCAGGCGCGCACGAACGGCGGCTTTTTTGCACGAACAGCGTCAGCCAGTCTGTCCTGTATGGACGAACTGGGGGCGCGCTCTGACGTGGGACTTCAGAGTCGGATACCGGGCGCGGCTGACCGGCACGCTTGCCGGCGTGGGCGTGTCGAAACTGGCCACCCCGCCATCGCCGGCGCGCTGCAGCGATGCGATCCGATCGAGTGCCACGAGATAGCTCCGATGCACCCGCACGAAGCGCGATGCGTCGAGGCGCTGTTCCACGTCGCCGATTGACAACGGGCAGAACGAACGGAACTGGCCGTCGAAGATGGTGGTGTAGTGGGTGTCGGCCTGAATGAAGACGATTTGGTCGACCGAGAGGTATTCCGTGGTACCATTGCGTTCGATCGGGAGTGACGCCGCGGCCGACAGCGTGGGCTGCGGCGTCGCAGCTTTCGCCAAGGGAAGTTCGGGTGGCGCAGGAACCAGAGACGTCGGGACGGCCGGCGCCGTCGCGGCCGAAGTGGCCGGGCTCGCGCCGGGGCGCGCGTCCGGGATCAGCGTCAGCAGGAACAGGGCGGAGACCGCGAACGCGACCACCGCAACCACTACGGCGAGCACGTCCGGTGGCAGCGCGGCGCCCTGATCGACGTGGGCGGCAATAGTCCGGGTCGGCATCTCCATCGTCATTCCCGCCATCGCCACGTAGTGCATCCCGGAAATCGCCAGCCCGAGGATGATCGCGGCCACGCCCAGCGAAAGCGCCGGCCGGGGGAAGAATGCGAACCGAAGTCCGAGTGCAGAGGCGCCGATCGCGACGACGACTGCGGCCAGCACGTAGCGGGGATCGTGGTGCATGACGACGCTGCCGTCGAGCGCCGCCATGCCGATGTAGTGCATCGTGGCGATGCCGATGCCCATGATGATGGCCGCGAGCGCGAGCGCCCATCGCCGCAGGGTCGCGAGCGTCGTCACGAACACTGCGGCGCCGACGACGAAGACTGAGATCAGGAGTGAGAGCAGCGTCGGCAATACGCGGTAGTCGAGCTCCATCGGCAGGCGCAAGGCGAGCATGCCGACGAAGTGCATCGACCAGATCGCGACCGCGAAGGTAAAGGCTGCGGCGGCGAGGGTGGCGCGGCGTGCGTTGCCTGCGGTCTGGCCGACCTTCAAAGTCAGGCCGAGAGCCACATAGCACCCTTGGATCGCTATCAGCACGGATAGCACGACGATCCACGGTTCGAGGGCCATTATCATCGCCTGCCTCCCCGTTTCGTCGCCCGCCGGCGACCGTTGGTCCTAAACTCTGGCTCCCATTCGAGCAGCTTCCGGCTGTCGACCACCCATTCGGACAGCGTATCTCGCTTTACCCCCTCCGAGAACCGGTGCGGGGTTCACTCGATCACGGCTAAGACCTGGAGCCTCTCTCCAAGCAGGCCGCGTGGCCGGCCAGCAGCACGATGATGAACACCATGCCGTTCAGCACGACGCGCAGCGAGGCGCCGCGAGC
>DATAPS010000018.1:0-15335 GCA_036265085.1 Acetobacteraceae bacterium
GCCTCGCTGCCGATCATCTGGGATGCCGACTTTCTCTACGGGCCGCGCGATGGCGCCGGCGCGGACACCTACATGCTCTGCGAGATCAACGTCAGCTCCGTCTTCGCCATACCCGACGACGCCCCGGCGGCGATTGCACGGCTCGTCGCGGAGCGCTTAGTACATGCGCGCTGATCCGAAGTCGCGCGTGAGATGGCCGGTTGAAGGGCCAAATGATCCTGCGGGTCTTGGAGGCAAGGACCTCGCCCGCCGACTGACAATCCGCCCCCCGCTTCGGCGAGCGGCATGCCGCCGGCGGTGAAGAAGCCCGCTTAGGCTCGATGATTAGATTCAACGTGCTTTTTGAAGTTGTCCAAAATCGCTTGCCAACCCTGACGCTGCTGTTCGACCGGATACGTCGTCTCAGCATCGAAGGTCTCGCGCACCGTGACACCATCTTGCCCAGAGATAAACTCGACCAGCAGCACCCGGTCGCCGAACGCGCTCTCGATCAGCGCATGCTCGACGATCTTGGTATAGGTTCCCGCGAAATCGAAGCCCATGCTGCCATCTTTGGCTTCCATGCGCGACGAGAACGCACCGCCGACACGCAAATCCACGGCGGATTGTGTCGTATGCCAATCGTCGGACGCCGCGTTCCAACGCTTGATGTCATCCGGCGTATTCCAGGCACGCCAGACCTGATCGATCGGCGCGGCGATTTTGGTTTCGACTGTGATCTTCTGTGCCATGGCTCTCCCCTTCGCTTGCTGTTTCGCGGCTGGCTGAAGGCAGCAGCGCCGCAGATGCGCCAAATTTTCGCGCGCGGCCTAGGAGCTTTGCTTTGCTTTGGCGAAGATGCCTAGGCGAAAATGAATGCGCCCTGCATGCCTCCTCCCCATGCGGGAGGGGGCTGGGAGAGGTGGTGATGCCCCGGTATCGCGCCTGCGGCTCCCCCCGCCCAACCATCCCCCGCAGGGGGGGACGGCTTCAATACCTTACGCCCCTAGTTCAGCGCCAATGACAAAAGACACGCCTGACGCGGCGGCTCCGATCACTTCCCGTTGCGGATCGGCAAATGCATCTCGTCGGCGGTGAACTCGTGCGTCAGCACCGGGACCGCCCAGGCGACGTTCGGCTGATCGGCGAGCTTGAAGCCGTACATCGATTGCAGCGCCTGGTGGTCCTGCGGGCGGAACGTCATCGTACCCTTCGGCGTCTGGAACGACATGCCCTCCATGGCCGGGATCAGCTTCTCGGCGTCGGCATCGCCCTTCGTCTTCTCGAGCGCCGCGACCGCCGCCATCGCGGCCGCCATGCCGCCCGCGGTGAAGAAGTCGGGCGGGGCGCCGAAGCGCTTCTGGTGCTCGGTCACCAGCCAGTCGTTCACCGGGTTCTTCGGGATGCCGTAATAGTAGTAGGTCGCGCCCTCCATCCCGGCGAGATCCTTCCATTGCTTCAGCACGGGGAGGATGTTGCCGCCGGTGGCAAGCTCGATGCCGTAGCGTTCCGGGTTGAGCGCCTTCAGCTTCTGCATCGGATCGGCGCCCGCCCAGATCACCCAGATGATCTTGCGGCCCGGCTCGTTCTTCAGCGCGTCGAACAGGCGCTGCGCGGGCGCCGTGAAGTCGGTCGTCGTCGGCGGGGCGTATTCCTCTGCGACGAGCTTCGCGCCGGTGGGTTTGAGCGCCTCGCGGAAGGCGGCGACGCCATCGCGGCCGAAGGCGTAGTCCTGGCCCAGCGTCGCGATCGAGACACCGGGCTTGCCGATCGCGAGCGCGTTGGAGATCGCGTCCTGCGTGGAGTTGCGGGCAGTGTGGAAGATGTATCGGTTCCACTTATCGCCGGTGATGCTGTCGGCGACCGCGGGCTCGACGATCAGGACCTTCTTGTTCTCCTGCGCGACCGGGAGCATCGCGAGCGCGACCGCGGAGCTGCTGCCGCCGACCGCGAGATCGGCGTCGTTGTCCTCGTAGGCTTCGGCGAGCAGGGAGCGGCCGAGATCGGGCTTGGTCTGGCTATCCTTCTGGATCACCTCGATCTTGCGGCCGGCGACCGTGTTGGTGCCGTGCGTCGCGTATTCGAGGCCGAGCATGAATCCGTTGATCGCCTGCTTGGCATAGGCCTCGAGCGGGCCGGTGCTGTCCTCGATCAGCGCGATCTTGATCGGCTTCTGCTGTGCGCCCGCAGGGGTCGCGACGGCGAGTGCCAGGGCGGCGGCGATGATCGAAAGCGGCTTGCGCATGGCCGTTTTCCTCCCTTGTTTCGATTCCGCGCAGGACTAGCATGACTGGATGATCGCGTCGATGCGCCGAGCCGGGTGTTTGCGCCGATGCTGATCATGCTGCTCCTGTTCGCCGCGGGATTGCTGGGCGGCGCGATGAACGCGCTCGCCGGCGGCGCGTCATTCGTCACCTTCCCGGCGATGGTGTTCTCCGGGCTGCCCTCCGTCGTTGCGAACGCATCGAACACGGTGGCGCTCGTGCCCGGCGCCATCACCAGCACGTTCGCGACGCGGCGCGATCTGGCGCGTGTCGGCGACGTGCCGCTGCCGCTCATGATGGTGGTGAGCGCGGCAGGCGGGGCGGTGGGCGCGCTGCTGCTGCTGCTGACCCCGGTGGCCGCGTTCGATGCGCTGGTGCCGTGGCTGCTGCTGCTCGCGACGCTGACCTACGTGTTCGGGTACCGGATCGGGGCGGCGCTGCGTCGGCGCGTGCGGATCGGGCGCGGCGCACTGCTGGCTGCGCAGGGCGTGCTGTCGCTGTACGGCGGGTATTTCGGCGGGGCCGTCGGCATCATGATGCTGGCGACATGGAGCCTGCTCAGCGACGCCGAACTGCGCCGGATGACAGCCGCGCGTACGATTCTCGTTGGCATGGCGAACTTCGCCGCGGTGGTGTGTTTCGTCGCGGCGGATGAAGTCGCGTGGCCGCAGACGCTCGCGATGCTCGTGGGCGCGACGGCAGGAGGCTACGCCGGCGCGCGGGTGGGGCTCGCGATGCCGGTGCGCGTTCTGCGGGGCGTGACGATCGTGATCATGATCACCATGACGGTCGTGTTCTTCACCCGCGCGTATCTCTGATTACCGCTCCGAGCGCGGGTCGAAAGCGTGCTGCAGGCCGTCGCCGAGGAAGTTGACGGCGATAACGGTGATGAAGATCAGCAAGCCCGGATAGACCGCGAGCGCGGGAGCGGTCGTCACCAACTCCTGCGCGTTGTTCAGCATGTTGCCCCAGCTCGGCGTCGGCGGGACGACGCCGAGGCCGAGGAAGCTCAGCACGCTCTCCAGCAGGATCACGCGCCCGACGGTCAGCGTGAAGGCGACGATGATGGGTGTGGCGACGTTCGGCAGGATGTGGGTGCCCATCATGTAGATGGCCCCTGCCCCGCTCGCCCGGGCGGCACGCACGAAGTCGCGCTCGCGGATCGAGAGCGTGGCGGCGCGCACGAGGCGGGCGACGGCGGTCCAGTCCACCAGCGAGATCACGATCACGATGCGCCAGAACGCGGCGGCGCCGGAGCGGGCGAATTCCTGGCTGAAGCCGAGCTTGGTCAGGTCGAGCGCCTCCAGCACGATGAGCAGCGGCAGCAGCGGCAGCACGATGATGCCGTCGGTGAACCGCATCAACGCGCTGTCGACCCGGCCGCCGAAATAGCCGGCGCTCATTCCGATGGCGAGGCCGACGACGCCGCCGATCACCGTCGCGAGCAGGCCGATGAGGAGCGAGATCTGGCCGCCAACCATGAGGCGCAGGAGCTCGTCACGCCCGGCGTCGTCGGTGCCGAGCAGGTGCGCGGCCGAGGGCGGATCGTAGCGCGAGAGCAGATCGGTCGCGTTCGGGTCGAGGCCGCTGAAATACTCGTAGGGGTAAGCGGCGAGGCAGAACAGGATCAGCAGCACCAGGATCCCGAGGCTGATCATCGCGCCGGGGTGATGCCGGAAACGGCGCCAGCGCAGCGTCCACGGGCTGACCGCGGCTTCGGTGCGCGGCGCGGCATCCATGGTGATGCTCATTTCAGGGTGATCCGCGGGTCGAGCCAGCCATAGGCGAGGTCCGCGCCGAGATTGCTCAGCAGCGTCACCAGGCACGCGAACAGCAGGCCCGAGAGGGCGAGGTTGAAGTCGTTTCCCATGATGGAGTCATAGATCATCTTGCCCATCCCCGGCTGGGCAAACATCGTCTCCGTCACCAGCGCGCCGCCGAACAGCGTGCCGAAATTCAGCGCCCATACCGTCACCACGGGGATGAGCGCGTTGCGGAAGCCGTGCGTGACCACCACGCGCCACGGCCCCGCCCCTTTCGCACGCGCGGTTCGCACAAAGTCCATGCGCATCGTCTCGAGCATGCTGGCGCGCACGTAGCGCGTGAAACCGCCGGTATTGGCGAGCGCGAGCACGGTGACCGGCATGACGAGATGGCGGACCTGATCACCGAAGCTGCCGTTGCCGACGTCGGAGATGCCGCTCGCCGGAAACCAGTGCAGCTGGACGGCGAAGACGAGGATCATCATCAGCGCGAGCCAGAACACCGGGACGGAGATGCCGGCGAAAGCGAACAGGCTGATGATGTTGTCGGCAATGCCGTTCGGCCGCAGGGCCGCCAGGGCGCCGATCACGGTGGAGATGATCACGCTGACGACGAAGCTCGTCAGCAGCAGCTTGCAGGTCTGCCAGAGCGCCGGCAACAGCACTTCGAGCACCGGCTGGCTGTGCACGCGCGAGAACCCCAGATCGCCCGTCATCGCCGCCGCGAGCCAGTGCCAGTAGCGGAAGATCAGCGGCTGATCCAGACCATAGATCGCGCGGAGATGGGCGACGACTTCCGGCGTCGCGCCGGGGTTGCTCGCGATCATCAGATCGATCGGGTCGCCCGGCATCAGGCCGATCAGATTGTAGATGATGAACGACATCACCAGCATCACGATGACCGATTGGGTGACGCGGCGGAGGATGAAGCGTCCCATCGTCGCCTCTCAGTCCTTGAAGTGGCAGGCGGCGAGCTGCTGCGGGCGCTCCGGCGCGGGTTCCAGCAGCGGCGCCGACTCGCGGCAGATCGATTGCGCCTTCGGGCAACGCGGATGGAAGACGCAGCCAGGCGGCGGGTTCAGCGGGCTCGGCATCTCGCCGCGGATGTTCTTCGCGCGGCGCTCGCGGAAATGGCCGATGCGGGGCACGGCGGCGAGGAGCGCCTGCGTGTAGGGGTGCGAGGGGCGCCGAAAAATCTCCTCGCGCGGCGCGATCTCGACGAGTCGGCCGAGATAGAGCACGGCGACCCGGTCGACGAGATGGTTCACCACGGCGAGGTCGTGGCTGATGAACAGGTACGAGAGCCGGCGCTGCTCCTGCAGCTCTTTCATCAAATTCAGGATCTGGCTCTGGATCGACACGTCGAGCGCCGACAGCGGTTCGTCGGCGACGATCAGCTTGGGGTCCGGCGCGAGCGCGCGGGCGATGGCGATGCGCTGGCGCTGGCCGCCCGAGAATTCGTGCGGATAGCGGTTCAGGGAATCGACGGGCAGGCCGACCTGCTCGACCAGTTCGGCGGCGCGTGCGCGCCGCGATGCCTGCGAGCCGAGCTTCTGGATGCGCAGCGGCTCGGAGATGATCGACGAGACCGGCATGCGCGGGTCGAGCGCGCTGAACGGATCCTGGAACACGAGCTGGATGCTGCGCTGCGCTTCCCGGCGCATCTCCGCCGTCAGCGGCTTGCCGCGGAAACGCAGCGTCCCCGACGTCGGCTCCCGCAGGCCGGCAACGACGGTGCCGAGCGTCGACTTGCCGCAGCCGCTCTCGCCGACAAGCGCGAGCACCTCGCCTTCCTCGATCGAGAAGCTGACGTCGACGACTGCCTGCAGCACGCGCTTCTTGCCGCCGAACAGGCCACCGCCGCCGAGATCGAAACGGACCGTGACGTGATCGACGCCGAGGAGCTCGCTCATCCCCGCCCGGCCTTGAAGCAGGCGGCGAAATGCCCCGGTGCCAGCTCCTCGAGCTCGGGCTCGGCCATGCGGCAGCTGGCGTCGCCGCGCGGGCAGCGATCGGCGAAACGGCAGCCGCGTCCGGCGACGAGATCCGGCACGCCGCCCGGGATCACCGGCAGGCGCGCGACGCGATGATCGGGATTCGGCAAGGTCGCGATCAGACCTTGCGTGTAGGGATGCAGCGGATTGGCGAACAGGTCCTCGCTGGCGGCGCGTTCGACGACGCGGCCCGCGTACATGACGATGATTTCCTGCGCGACTTCGGAGACGACCGCGAGGTTGTGGCTGATGAACTGCATCGCCATGCCGATGCGGTCCTGCAGGTCGAGCATCAGATCGAGGATCTGCGCCTGAATCGTCACGTCGAGCGCGGTGGTCGGCTCGTCGGCGATCAGCAGCGCCGGTTCGCAGGCCAGCGCCATCGCGATCATCGCGCGCTGGCGCATCCCGCCGGAGAGCTGGTGCGGATAGGACACCGCCCGCTCCTTCGGCGAATTGATGCCGACAGCATCGAGCAGATCGACCGCCGCGCCTTCCGCCTGGCGCCAGCTTTCGTCGCGGTGCAGGACCATGACTTCGGCGATCTGGCGGCCGACCTGCATGACCGGATTGAGCGCGGTCATCGGCTCCTGGAACACCATCGCGATGCCGTCGCCGCGCAGCTTGCGCCACTCCGCTTCGCTCTGTCCGACGAGTTCGCGGCCGTTGAAGACGATCGAGCCGGAAACGCGGCCGGGCGGCGGCACCAGCCCCATGACCGCAAGCGAGGTGACCGATTTGCCGCAACCGCTCTCGCCGACGACGCCGAGCGTGCGCCCGGCGGGGATGCTGTAATCGACCCCCGCGACGACATCCCTCCGGACGTGGCCGCGGGGGAAACTGACGCGCAGGCCGCGGACTGCGACCAGCGCTGCCGTATTACTCAGCGTGCCACTCCTCGCCGCGCAGCGTCGGATAGTCGGTCATCCCCGCCGTGACGTAGCCCTTGAGCCAGAGCGGGATGATGTGCGCCTGTGGCACGAAGAACAGCGGCAGCGTGGGCAGGTCCTGGGCGTAGATCTTCTGCATCTCCGCCCAGTCCTCGTGCTGCTGTTCCACGTCCAGATCAGTCGTGGACGCCTGCAGCGCACGTTCGAAATCCTGGTTCTTCCAATCCATGTAATTGCTGCCGCCCCAGCCGTTTGCCTCGGTGGGGACGTTGCCGATGGCGTAGAGCTGGATCGGCGGATAGCTCACGTTGAACAGCCACGTGTACTGCGCGAGACCGCCGAACTTCCGCTTCTTCATGGTCTCGCCGAAGAAGCTGCGCTGGATCTCGTTCTTCAGGACTGTCTCGATGCCGACCTTCTTCAGCTGATCCTGCACGACCTGCTGGATGAGCAGCCCGAGCTTCGACTCGACCGGCGTGCCGTATTCGATCGTGAACTTCTCGCCCTTGGCATTGCGCAGGATGCCGTCGG
Organism: Acetobacteraceae bacterium; assembly: GCA_036265085.1. GTDB lineage: Bacteria > Pseudomonadota > Alphaproteobacteria > Acetobacterales > Acetobacteraceae > DATAPS01. The sequence continues at coordinate 7,422 of DATAPS010000018.1, forward strand.
CCCCGGGAGTCCACCCGGCGTCCTTCAGCAGCGCCCTCGCGCCTTCCGGATCATAGGGCACGATCGGAATGCCCGGCGCGAACATAGGCTCCTTCGGCGGTACCCAGGTGGCGGCGAGCTTGTAGCGCCCGCCCACCAGCCGGTCCGACATCGTCTGCCGGTCGATCGCCATCAGGATCGCACGGCGTACGCGCGGATCCTGCAGGAACGGGTTGTCGAGATTGACGTCGAGATGCTGGAATGTGACGGAGTCGTTGAAGATGTAGTGGAACTGATCGGGATGCTGCTTCTGCAGCGCGACCGCCTGATCGAGCGAGATGCCGTTGCCGTCGCCGGGAATCAGGTCGATGTCGCCGGACAGCAGATTGGCCTGCAACGCCGCGGTATCCGCGATCGAACGAATGACGATCCGCTTGAGATACGGCTTGTCGCCCGTCCAGTACGGGTTCGGCTCCAGGACGATCTGCGACGCGCCGTCATTGGCCGTCATCAGATATGGGCCGTTCCACAATCCGGGCGTGGTCGGGGCACGGTTGTAGACGTTCTGCTTCACGTAGTCGCCGGGCGCCTTCGCGTTCGCGTAGGCCGGGCCGTCGCTGTGCTCGGAGAGCAGCTTCCCCATCCGGTTGTAGAGCGGCGTCACCTCGTCGAGATGCAGGACGATGTTCTGATCGTCGAGCACGTCGGCCTTGTAGATACGGCCCCACACGCGGATGTCGGGGAAGCCATTGCCCGGATCGGCACCGACCTTCGCGGTGTAGGCGATGTCCTTCGTGGTCAGTGGAACGCCGTCGCCCCATTTCAGACCCGGCTTCAGCGTCCATTTCACGGCGAGGCCGGGCTTGCCGTTCGGCTGCGTCTCCACCTTGGCGCGGCCGTTCTCGATGCTCGGCACTTCCGTGCAGAGCGCACAGGTGTTCGTCCAGGTGTCAGGCGTGAAGTAGGTGACCTGACGGCTGGTGAAGCCCAGCGTCCAGCTCTTCACGATCAGCGGGTCGATATACGGATGCTCGCTGGACGAGAACGCCGTCATCCCGACGACGAGCTGGTCGTGGCTGGCGGCATTCGCGGCAGACGCAGCCAGCGCGAGGCCGGCGAGCGCCAGAGGCAAACTGCGCATTATCATTCCGCGTGCCACTCCTCGCCTCGCAGCGTCGCGTAATCGGTCATGCCCGCCGGCACGTAGCCCTTCAGCCATTTCGGGAGGATGTGGTCCTGCGGCTCGAAGAACAGCGGCAGGGTGGGCAGATCCTCGGCGTAGATGTGCTGCATATCCGCCCACGCCGCCTGCCGCTTCTCGGGATCGAGCTCGGTCTCGGTCGTCTTGAGCGCCGCCTCGAAGGCCTGGTTCTTCCAGTCCATGTAGTTGCTGCCGCCCCAGCCATTCGCCTCGGTCGGGATGTTCAGGATGCCGTAGAGCTGGCGCGGCGGATAGCTGATGTTGAACAGCCAGTAGTACTGGGCGAGGCCGCCATAGGCGCGATGCTTCAGCGTGTTGCCGAAGAACGTCCGCTGGATCTCGTTCTTGATGGTCGCCTCGATGCCGACCTTCTTCAGCTCGTCCTGAATCACCTGCTGGATCAGCACGTCGAGCTTCGATTCCGTCGGCGTGCCGTACACGATCGAGAACCGCTCGCCCTTGTCGTTCCGCAGGATGCCGTCCGGTCCCGGCGTCCAGCCCGCCTGCTTCAGCAAGTCGCGCGCGCCCGCCGGATCGTAGGGCACGACCGGAATGCCCGGCGCGAACATCGGCTCCTTCGGCGGGACCCACGTCGCGGCGATCTTGAAGCGGCCGCCGACGATGCGGTCGGACATCGCCTGCCGGTCGATCGCCATCAGCATGGCGCGTCGCACACGCACGTCCTGCAGGAACGGATTGTCGAGATTGACGTCGAGATGGTCGAACGTGACCGACTCGTTGAAGATGTACTGGAAGTCGTCCGGATGCTGCTTCTGCAGCGCGACGGCCTGATCGAGCGCCAGCCCGTTGCCGGCGCCAGGCACCAGATCGACGTCGCCGGATAGCAGGTTCGACTGGAGTGCGGCGGTGTCCGCGACGGAGCGGATGACGATGCGCTTGATGCTGGGCTGTTTGCCCGTCCAGTGGGGATTTGGCTCGAGCACGATCTGCGACGCGCCGTCGTTGCTCGTCATCAGATACGGCCCGTTCCACAAGCCGGGCGTCGTCGGCGCGCGGTTGTAGACGGTGTTCTTGATGTAGTCGCCCGGCGCCTTCGCGTTGGCGTAGGCAGGGCCGTCCGTGTGCTCGGAGAGCAGCTTGCCCATGCGGTCGTAGAGCGGCCAGATCTCGTCCAGATGCAGGATCGCGTTCTGGTCGTCGATGATGTCGACCTTGTAGACGCGGCCCCACACGCGAATGTCGGGGAAGCCGGTGCCGGTGTCGCCGCCGACCTTCGCCGTGTAGGCGATGTCCTTCGTCGTCAGCGGCACGCCATCGCCCCAGAACAGATTCGGCTTCAGCGTCCAGCGCACCGCCAGACCCTGCTTGCCGTTCGCCTGCGTCTCGATCTTCACCCGCCCGTTATCGACGCTCGGCAGCTCGGTGCAGAGCGCGCAGGTGTTCCGCCACGTGTCGGGCGTGAACATCGTCACCTGCCGGCTCGTGAAGCCGAGCGTCCAGCTCTTCACGATCACCGGGTCGATGTAGGGATGCTCGCTCGACGGGAATGCCGTCATTCCGACGACGAGCTGGTCGTGCGGCGCGGCGTCCGCCGCCGGCGCGAGCAGGGCAGCGCCGGCGATTGTCACGACCGCGGCTGCGGTCGTGCGCGTTGAAAGCTTCATCGGGTCACGATCCCTGCTTCCAGTTTTCCACCCAAAGCGGGCTGTAGTCACCATGCCCCGTCGGCGAGTAATCCTTCAGCCATTTCGGCGCCACATGCGGCTCGGCACGGTAGAAAAGCGGCAATACCGGTACTTGATCGGCGTAGATCTTCTCCATCTCCGCCCACAGCGCCTTCGCCTTCGCCGGGTCGAGTTCGCCCTCGAGCGCGTCGATGTCCGCATCCATCTGCTTGTTGTCGAATGCGGTCGAGTTGTTGCCGCCCCAGTTGTTCGCCGCTGTCGGGATCTGCGTGCTCGAGAGCGTGCGGCGTGGGCTCTCGCCGACGCCGCTCGACCAGGCGTACATGATCAGACCGGTATACTCGCGCTTTTTCAGCGTCTCTCCGAATAGCGTGCGCGCGGGCTCGTTCTTGATCAGCGCCTCGACGCACGCAGCCTTCCACTGGCTCTGCAGCACCTGCTGCGTCAGCTCGCGAAGGCGGTTTCCGGCCGTGGTGGCGAACTCGAGCGAAAGGCGGTCGCCCTTGTCGTTGCGGCAGATCCCGTCGCTGCCAGGCTTCCACCCGGCCTCGGCCAACAGCGCCTTCGCCTTGGCCGGATCATACGGATACTGTGCGACATCCTTGGTGTAGTTCGGGTCGAGCGGGTTGACCCACGTCGTCGCGACCGGTTGCTTGCCCTCGAACAGCTTCTGCACGAGCGTCTGCCGGTCGAGCGCGTAGATCAGCGCACGCCGCACGCGCACGTCGGCGAGGATCGGGTTCTCCTTCTTGTAGTCGATGTGCTCGTAGGTGAGACTCGGCTTGTAGATGTAGGTGAACTTGTCCGGCTGCTGCTTCTGCAGCGCGAGAACCTGGTCGATGGTCAGGCCGACCCCCTCGCCCGCCACCATGTCGACGTCGCCCGAAATCAGGTTCGCCTGCAGCGCCGCGGTATTCTCGATCAGCTTGATGACGATCCGCTTGAAGGCCGGCTTGGTACCGGCCCAGTTCGGGTTCTGCTCAAGCACGATCTGCGAGCCGGACTGATACTGCGACACCATGAACGGCCCGTTCCATAGGCCGGGCGTGGTCGGCGCGCGGTTGTACGCGGTCTGCTTGATGTAGTCGCCGGGCGCGGACGCCTTGGAATAGATCGGGCCTTCGATGTGCTCGGGCAGGATCTGATCCCACTCGTTGTATTGGTAATTGATATCCTTCAGGTGGAGCACCGCCGTGTGATCGTCGACGACGTCGACGTGATCGACGCGGTCCCAGGTGTGCGCGTTGCTGAACCCCGAAGCCGGATCCGATCCGACCTTGACGGTGAAGGCGAGGTCCTTCGCGGTCACCGGCTCGCCGTCGCCCCATTTGAGGTCAGGCTTGAGCTTGATCGTCACCGCCATGCCCTTGCCCTTGGCGGTATCCTCGATCTTTGCCAGACCGTTCTTGATGGTCGGAAGTTCCGTGCACATCAGGCACGAATTCTCCCATTCCGGATCGAATGCGGTGATCTGGCGCAGCGCGAAGTCGATGACGTACGCCTTGATCACCTCCGCGTCGATGTCCGGGTGCAGGCTGGAGGGGAACTGCGCCACGCCGATGACGAGATCGTCCTTCGCCAGCGCATGAGGTGCCGCAATGGGCAAGCCCAGCACGCACATTGCCGCGATAGCGGCGGCGCGGAGTTTCATGGCGCAGACCTCCTGGTGCCAGTTCTATTGTTGGGACGCTCCCCCGATCAAAAGGCCTCAGGGCCGCCGAGTCAACGCGATCCCAGGCGCGGGCCCCGCTTGGTTCGCTGGGGCATTCGTCTCGGCGTGGCGCCGAGGAGGCGTCGAGACGAGAGGGGACGACGCGCCCACCCCATCATGGGCCGCCCGCGATGTGCCGGACGCTTGCGCGGGCGCCTCTCCGCGGCCACTGTCCCGTGATGCAACCCGAGATCCTGAAAGAGCTCGCGCCGCGGGGCGTCCTGCGCGCCGGGATCAACATGAGCAACATGCTGCTCGTCAGCGGCACCGATCCGGCCGGCGATCCGGTCGGCGTCGCGCCCGACATGGCGCGCGCCATCGCGGAGCGGCTCGGCGTGCCCGTCCGCTACGTAAAATTCCCCCGGCCCGGCGAGCTTGCCGACGCGGCGGCGCAGGACGTGTGGGATATCGGCCTGATCGGGGCCGAACCGCAGCGCGCCGAGAAAATCGCGTTTACTGACGCCTATGCGGAGATCGAGGCCACCTATCTCGTGCCCGCCGGATCGCCGATCGCCGCGATCGCGGAGGTGGACCGCCCGGGCGTGCGGATCGCGGTGAGCGCGCGCAGCGCGTACGGGCTTTGGCTGGAGCGCAACATCCGTCACGCGACGCTGGTTCCGGCGGAGGGGCTGGACGGCTCGTTCGACCTGTTCGTGCGCGAGAGTCTCGACGCGCTCTCGGGGCTGCGCGAGCGGCTGCAGGCGGATGTGCGGCGTCTGCCCGGCGCGCGCATTCTCGACGGCCGTTTCATGACGGTGCAGCAGGCGATCGGCACGGCGCGCGGCAACGCGGCGGGGGCCGCGTTCCTCCAGGCGTTCGTGGACGAGGCGAAACGCTCGGGCTTGGTCGCGGGGCTGATCGCTAAGCATGGGATCAGCGGGCTGGACGTTGCGCGCTGAGAGGCGATCTGCGCACCGCTCTATGAGTAACATGCGCGGGATGTGCCTCAGCGTGACTGCCGGGTCTCGGCCCAATTCGGCCGCTGGCCGTTGGGGAGGCGATCCCACGAGCAGACATTCATTTTCAGGTCCCAAGGGCGGCTTTGCGCCCAAGCCGGTCAGCTCGGCGGCCCAGCCCTCGCTCTGGAAGCGGACATATCAACGAAGTCGGCTGATGACCGAGACGGGTGGGAAGCAGACGCGGACGCCTCGCGGCTCTTGCGGCGGGGTTGCGCCCATGGCGGTCGTACCGCGGCTTGGCCGGCCTGCTCAAAGGCAGTCATTCGCCTAGGCTAGGCATCGATGCCGCGGTGTCGCAGTTTTGACAATCATGGGGTAAACAAGAACGCCTTGGGGCTGGGCTGAGCGGGTGAACTCGGCCAGTAATTCGCTCGGCGTCCAGACTCGTGCTCTGAGTGGCTGCCTGCACTCCGCATTAGGACGCGAGCTATCCCGCAGCACTCGGCAGCTTCGCGGCCGAGGGGTTTCGAGGCAAGCCCGCCTTCACGCTGGCGATCTCCGGATCAAGACAGGCTTTAGCCGACCTCGAAACAGGTTGCCTGCAAGTCTGCCCGAGCATAGTCTCCAACTCAAAACTGGCAGCCGTTAGCGGTACGCATTGGCTTGGGCCATCCGGAGCCTATTCCGTGCCCGCGGCCAGTCACATGAACGGTGGGGGGACACGATGCTGATGCGAGGGACCGTTTTCGGGCTTGGCGCTGCGCTGGTGCTTCTGTCTATCGGAGCGTGGGCACAGGACCGCCTAGAAGTTGCACGGGCATGCGCCCCCGATATCGAACGGCTGTGCGGCAACGTGGAACCGGGGCAGGGCCGAATCAAGGCATGCATGCGACAGCACTTCCGGGAGGTATCGCCCGGGTGCCTTGACATGCTGCTCAAGGCAATGGCCGCCGAAAAGGAGCCCGAGTGACCAGAGCGTGTGGCCGCGCCGGCCAACGACCGCGCCCAGGGCTGGCGTGTGATCCTGGATGCGGCCATATCGCGCAGGAGGCCAGCACTGCACGATCGGACCGGCCCCTTCGCGGAGGCGGCCGGTCTGGACCGCCGACTACGATTGGTGATTACCGGTCTTAGAACTCGTAAAGATTTACGATCGTTCCTGGTAACGGCCGCTTATCTGTATGCTTGTTTCGGGCTGTTACTTTTGTACAAGGCGATGCTCCTACATGACCGTGGCGTCGACTATGCACCCTATGGACTTGCGGCCGGAAAGGCGCTGGTGGTTGCCAAGTTTATGCTTATCGGAAAGAAACTACAGCTCGGGGCGGAGATCCGAGGCGGCAACCGAATATTTGTCATCATGTGCAAGTCGGCACTGTTCTTCCTGCTCATTATCGGGCTGTCGGTCATTGAGGAGGTGATCGTCGGCGTCATTCACGATCGATCGGTCGGCGACACTCTGGTCGGGTTAGGACACGGCAGGCTGGGCGAGATCGTGGCGACGAGCCTGCTTCTGTTCGTCATCCTCATTCCGTACTTCGCCTACCGGGAAATCGATATGATGCTAGGCGAAGGCAAACTGCTCGAGATGCTGCGGCACCGCAGATGACTCGGTGCGCAGTGGCGCGGAGAGGAGACAACGTATGAACCCCGCCGGCTCTCCCCCTCACCTGGAGCCGATCCCGCGCCCGCCAAGCCATGTGCTGGTAGGCAATCTGCCCGATCTGGACGCGCATCATCCCATTGAAAGCCTGATGGAGCTGGCGCGCAAATACGGTCCCATTTTCGAGGTCGCGCTGCCGGGCCGCGCCTCGCTCGTCATCGTCTCCGGCCACGCGCTGGTCGACGAGCTGTGCGACGAATCCCGCTTCGACAAGATGGTCGGCCCAGGCCTCAAGGCGCTGGCCGAGGGACCGGCTGGCGCGGGGCTGTTCACTTCCGAGACTGCGGACCCGAACTGGAGCAAGGCGCACAACGTGCTGCTGCCCGCCTTCAGCATGGATGCGATGCGCGGGTACTTTCCGCGGATGTTGGATGTCGCCGTGCAACTCATACAGAAATGGGAGCGGCTCAATTCCGACGACACGGTCGATGTCCCGGCCGATATGACACGGCTGACACTGGATACGATCGCACTTTGCGGCTTCAATTACCGCTTCAACTCCTTCTACCGCGACACGCCCCATCCCTTCGTCGTCGCCATGCTGGGCACGCTCGAAGCGGGACAGGCGCGGGCAAGGGAGTTGCCGCTCCAGAGCAGGCTTCATCCAGGACGCGCCCGGCAGCTCCGCGCCGATCGGCAGCTCGTGTTCGAGACAGTGCAACACCTCATCGAAGAGCGGCGCGAATCCGATGCGGTGGGCACGATTGGCGACCTGCTCGATTGCATGCTGACCGGCGTTGATCGCCGATCTGGCGAGAAGCTCGACGACACCAACATTATCGCCCAGTGCATCACCTTCCTGGTCGCTGGTCACG